>NZ_CBAICG010000009.1:0-117590 GCF_964715405.1 Solirhodobacter sp.
TCGGGAAAGCGCGCCTCGAAAGCCTGGCGCGACATTGGGCGATCAGATTTCCAGCGGGCGGGCATGTGAGAACAATACGGAAACGCGACGCCTGCCGCAAGCCCTCGCACCACATGTTGTGGCTCCGGAGTCAGGGGGATAAGCCTTACATGCTTAATTGATTGCCTTTGAAGCAAGCCGTAGGGTGGGTGGTTCTTCGCGCAACCAAAGACCCACCCACCACCCCTCTTCCATTCACATTGGCCCAAATATCCCACGGGGGCTGCGGGGGTGTGAAACCCCCGCTTCCCCGGCCCGCCACGCGCGCCTCACCCCGTCGTCGCCGCTCAACTCCCAGCGGCGATCCCGGCGTTGACCTCGTCGATGGCTTCCTTGACCAGTTCGATCGCCTTCACCCGATGGCCGGCCTTGTCGGCGATCGCGACCTGCAACTCCGACAGCGCGCCGCGCAAATCCGCGCGGGCGTTGAACATGTGGGGCTGCGCCGCGACGGCCACAACGCCGCCCCCCACCGTCGCCGACCCCAGCGCGACGCAGACGATCAACCACTTCTGTTTCGACATGATGAAGACCCACTCCCCTCCCACGTTGAAATTAACGGGTGCGTGAATTTCACCATGAGGCCGCGTTTTCAGCAACGAGTCGCCCCGCCAATCCCGATTTCGTGATCCGCGCGGACCGGCGGCAACGGTGCAACGTCGGTGCGAAATCGGTGCAACGTCGGTGCTTTTTCGGTATTCGGATTTCCCAACCTTCTGAACCCCTTAGCCCCCCTCTGTTGCGCAGATCGCAGCCCTTGCGCACGGTGCTTTGCAAACCTATCCTGCGTGTTGGCAAACCCGAGGATGCGATGGCCCCCCAGAAGCTCTACGCCGGTGTCACCCTGCGCGAAACCCGCGCGCGGCTCGGTCTGACCCAGCGCAGCTTCGCGGAAAAGCTCGGGATTTCCTTGCCTTACCTCAACCAGATGGAAAACAACCACCGCCCGGTCTCCGCCGCCGTGGTGCTGGCGCTGGCCTCCGAGTTCGGCTTCGACGTCACCGAACTCAGCACCGGCGATGCCGAGCGTCTGGTCACCGACATGCGCGAGGCGCTCGCCGACCCCGTCTTTGCCGACGCCACGCCCCCCGTGGCCGACCTCCGCCTCACCGCCTCCAACGCCCCCGCCCTTGCCCGCGCCTTCCTCACCCTTCACCGCGCCTACCGCCAGACCCACGAACGCCTCGCCTCGCTCGACGAGGCGCTGGGCCGCGACGGCGCCACCCTCCGCCCCTCCCCCTGGGAGGAGGTGCGCGACTTCTTTCACTACTGCGACAACTACATCGACGCCGTCGATCGCGCCGCCGAACGCTTCGCCGCCTCCGCCGCCGATCCGGTGGAGGCCGCGCTCGCCGCGCTGGCGGCCCGTGGCATCGCCCTTTCGCGCGCCGATACCGAGCCGTTGCGCACCTACGATGCCGCCGCGAAAACCCTCATCCTCTCGACCCGCGCCGCCTCCGCCACCCAGCGCTTCCAGCTCCTCCACCAGGTCGCCCTGCTGACCCAGAACGACCTGCTGGAGGCGACGCTCGACCTCGCCCGCTTCCAGTCCGACGAGGCCCGCGCCATCGCCAAGATCGGCATGGCGAACTACTGGGCGGGGGCCGCTCTGCTGCCCTACCGCCCCTTCCTGTCGGCCGCGCAAGAGATACGGCACGATCTGGAACGCCTCGCCGACCGCTTCGGCGCCTCGATCGAGCAGGTCGCGCATCGCCTGTCCACCCTGCAACGCCCCGGCTTCAAAGGGGTCCCCTTCTTCTTCGTGCGCGTCGATCAGGCCGGCACGATCACCAAGCGTCACTCCGCCACGCGGCTGCAGTTCGCCCGCTTCGGCGGCGCCTGCCCGCTCTGGAACGTCCACGCCGCGTTCGAAACGCCCGGCCGCTTCCTGCGCCAGCTTGCCGAAACGCCCGATGGTGTGCGCTACTTCTGCCTCGCGCGCGAGGTCTCAAAGCCCGGCGGCAGCTTCCACGCCAAGGTCCGACGCTATGCCATCGGCCTCGGCTGCGAGGTCAGCCACGCCCCCGCGCTGGTCTATGCCGACAACCTCGACCTCAGTCGCGGCTTCGAGCCGATCGGCATCTCCTGCCGCATCTGCGAGCGCAATGATTGCCATCAGCGTTCGGTCCCGCCGTTGGAGCGCCGCCTGCGGGTCAACCCCGACCGGCGCGGCCTGCTGCCCTACGAGATCGGCTGACAGGCAAACGCCCGGCCCCTTGCGGGAACCGGGCGCGCGATCAGGCCGTAGCGGCGGTCAGGCCGCCTGCAGCATCTTCCAGATCTCATCCTTCAGCACCATGCGCTTGCGACGCAGAGCCTCCTCCTCGGGCCCGTCCACCGGCTGCACACGCGTCTCGGCGGCATGAACGGCGCGATTCACCTCATGGTATTCTTCCACCAGCCGCGCAAAATGGGCATTCGCGCCCTTCAGGGCATGGATTTTCGCGCTCTCGGCGGGAAACTCCTCGGTCAGTTCATGCGGCGTGTTGGCCATGGTCGGTCCTTTCAAGTTGCATTGCGGGAAAGTTAGTCCGAACCCACGCCGGTCACCTTGATGCCGATCAAACTACCGCACCGCGCGCCAGCCCGCCGCCTCCGCCGCGGCGGCAGAACAGAACCACCGTTCGCCCTTTGCGGCCGTGATCACGGTGGCCGCATAGCCCGGCTGTCCCGGCAGGTGGTAAATCCGCCCCCGACCCGAGATGTTCCCCTTGATCGTGCAGCCCGTCGCCGACACCGGGGTCGGGGCCAAGGCCGTCCCCGCACGCGCCATCGCGCGGAATGTTGCGGGCGCCTCGACCTGCCCCGCCCAGACGCCGACCCGCGCCGCATGGGCGGCGTTCTCGAGCCCGACATAGGCCGTCGAGTAGCGTCGATAGGCGAGGATCGCCCCCGACCGCACCAGATCGGCGGCGATATCCGCACCCTCCTGTCGGCAGACCGCGATCAGCCGCCCATAGCGGTCGTCGGCCGCGCCCGCGCAGATCGTCACCCGCAGCCCGAGCCGCCTTACCATCGCCGCGCGCGCGGCGACGCCGCAGGCCCAGGCCTGCCCGTCGCGGCTGCAGGTCTGCGCCATCTCGGGCGCGTCCACCCCCATCAACCGGACGTGCCGCGCCCCGAACGCCAGCGTGTCACCGTCGATCACCCGCGCCACGCCCGACACCGTTTCGGCGCCAACGACGCTGGCCCACAGGCCGAGCACAAAGATAGAACAAATTCTTAACATCTCCCTGATTTCGGCGCCCGCGCCCCCGAAATCAAGGAAAATCCTGCCAAATAGTTAACGCGCGCCGCCCATCTCGGCGCCGCGCCCCCATTTCATCTTGGCCGAAATATCCCCGCCGGAGGCTCCAGCCTTCGCCCCTCGCGCAGCGCCACCAGCCTACCGCTGGCTGACCCGCCACGCCGGGTTCATCCAGGGTTCGGCGTTCAGCGGCGCCAGCATGCCGCGCCCCAGCACATGATCCGCCGCCTTCTCGCCCACCATGATCGAGGGCCCGTTGAGGTTGCCATTGGTGATGCGCGGAAAGATCGAGCTGTCGGCGACGCGCAGCCCCTCGACCCCGATCACCCGGCATTCCGGGTCCACCACCGCCAGCGGATCGTCGGCGCGCCCCATCCGGGCGGTGCCGCAGGGGTGATAGGCGCTTTCGGCGTGCTCGCGGATGAAGGCGTCGATCTGGTCGTCGGTCTCGACCCCGGCACCGGGCTGGATCTCGCGTTTCACGAACGGCGCGAAGGCCGGTTGCCCGAAGACCTCGCGCGTCAGCCGGATGCAGGCGCGGAAATCCTGCCAGTCCGCTTCGGTCGACATGTAGTTGAACCGGATCACCGGCGCCTCCTCGGGCCGCCCCGAGCGCAGCGTGATCGCCCCCCGCGAGGGCGAGCGCATCGGGCCGACATGGGCCTGAAAGCCATGCCCCTCGGCCGCGACCTTGCCATCATAGCGCACCGCGATGGGCAGGAAGTGATACTGGATGTCGGGATAGTCCACCCCCGGCTTCGATCGGATGAAGGCGCAGCTTTCGAACTGGTTCGAGGCGCCCAGCCCGGTGCCGGTCAGCAGCCACTGCGCCCCGATCAGCGCCTTGCCCCAAAGGTTCCAGTATTTGAACAGCGTGATCGGTTGCAGGCTGGCGAACTGCATGTAGATTTCCAGATGGTCCTGCAGGTTCGCGCCCACGCCCGGCCGGTCGGCCACCAGCGGCACGCCATGGTCCGCCAGATGCGCCGCCGCGCCGATGCCCGACAGCATCAACAGCTTCGGCGTGTTGATGGACGAGGCGGCCAGGATCACCTCGGCCCGCGCCCGGATCACCTCGACCGCGCCGCCGCGCATGACCTCCACCCCGACGGCGCGGCCGTTCTCGATTACCACGCGCCTCGCGAAGGCGCGCAGCACGGTGCAGTTCGGCCCCTTCAGCGCGGGTTTCAGGTAGGCATTCGCCGCCGACCAGCGCCGCCCTTTCCAGATCGTCGCCTCCATCGGGCCAAAGCCCTCCTGCTGGCGGCCGTTGTAGTCTTCGGTCACCGGATAACCGGCCTGCCTGCCGGCCTCGACAAAGGCGTGAAACAGCGGGTTCGCGCGCGGCCCGCGCGTGACGTGCAGCGGCCCCGAGCGGCCGCGCCAGTCGGCATCGTCGCCGCCGTGCGCATGCTCCATCCGCTTGAAATAGGGCAGCACGTCGGCATAGCCCCAGCCCGCCGCGCCCGCCTCGGCCCAATGGTCGAAGTCGCGCGCATGGCCGCGCACATAGACCATGCCGTTGATCGAGGATGACCCGCCGATCACCTTGCCGCGCGGCGTGGCCAGGCGGCGGTTGCCCAGATGCGGCTCGGGTTCCGAGCGGAAGCCCCAGTCATAAATCCCCATGTTCATCGGATAGCTGAGCGCGGCGGGCATCTGGATGAACGGCCCCGCGTCGGTGCCGCCATGCTCGATCACCAGCACGCGGCACCCGGCCTCGGCCAGCCGGTAGGCCATCGCGCAGCCTGCCGAGCCTGCGCCCACGATCACATAATCCGCTTCCACGTTTCCGGTCTTCCTTGCTGTCGCGGGGTCAGCCCGCGCTGTCCATCACCGCGCGGAAGGCTTCCCACGCGATGTTGCCTCCGGTGGCATAGACCACCGCGACCCTGTCCTTGAGGTCCACCCGCCCCGCCAGCGCCGCCGCCAGCGCCACCGCGCCCGAGGGTTCCAGCACCAGCTTCAGCCGCTCGAAGGCAAAGCGCATCGCGGCCCGCACCTCGTCATCGCTGACGCTGACGCCGCGCACCCCGGCCGCCTGCGCGGCGGCAAAGGGCGCCTGCCCCGGCTGCGTTGCCTGCAGCGCGTCGCAGATCGTCGGGCGGCCGCTGGTCACCCGCGTGACCTGACCGGCGGCCAGCGAGGCACCCATGCCGTTGTAGCCCTCGGGTTCCGCCGCCCAGACCTGCGCGCGCCCCGCATGGTGAAACGCCAGCGCCACGCCGCCGATCAGCCCGCCACCGCCCACCGGGCACAGCACCGTGTCGGCGACCGCGCCCGCCTCGGCCAATTGCTCCAGCGCCTCCAGCCCGGCGCCCGCCTGCCCGGCGACGATGGCCGGATCGTCGAACGGATGCAGCAGCACCAGCCCATCGCGGACCGAAATCTCGCGCGCCAGCGCCGCCGCGACCTCCTCCCGCGGCCGGTCGCCGTGATGCGACAGCACCACCTGCGCGCCGAACCCCTCGGTCGCCTGCCGTTTCAGGGCGGGCGCATCCTCGGGCATCACGATCGTCACCGGCACACCCTGCGCGCGCCCCGCCGCCGCGAGGCCCTGGGCGAAGTTGCCCGAGGAATAGGCCACCACGCCGCGCGCCTTCTCGGCCGCCGACAGTTGCGCCAGACGCCAGGTGGCGCCGCGGATCTTGAACGACCCCGCCCATTGCAGGCTTTCCGCCTTCACGAAGGCCCGCGCCGCGCCGACAGCGTCGGCCAGCGCCGCGCTTTCCAGCAGCGGCGTGCGCTGTGTCGCGGCCCGGGTCAGCGCCCAGGCGGCACGCAGATCGGCGGCATCCGGAATGCTCATGCCCGGCCCTCGCAATCGACCTTGGCTTCCAGATAGGCCAGCACGATCCGCGCGGCCGCCGCGCCATCGGGTGCACGGTCGCTGAGCGCCTCGCGGATGTAGACGCCGTCGATCAGCGCGCCGACGCCATCGGCCACGCCAAGCGCCCGTTCGCCCACCAGCGGGCGCAACTCGGCCAGCAGGTTGGACCGCAGCCGCCGCTGATAGACCCTGAGCAGTCGCTTCGCCTCGGGCACCGTCTGCGCCAGCACGTAGAAGTTCAGCCATGCCCCCACGACCTCGCGCCGGAAACTGGTCGCCGCGAAGGACACCCGCACGATCGCGCTCAGCCGTGCCCTTGGCCCCTCCGCGGTCGCCAGCGCGCCGCGCACCTCGGCCCCGTACAGCGACAGGACGTGGCGCATCGCGGCCAGGAACATCTGTTCCTTGTTGCCGAAGTAATGGTGGGCCAGCGCGCTCGACATGCCCGCCCGCCGCGCGATCTGGCTGACCGTGACGTCCAGCGACCCGGCGCGGCCGATCTCGGCAATCGTCGCTTTGACCAGCGCCGCCTTTCGGATAGGCTCCATCCCGAGTTTCGGCACCACGGCCTCCAGAAAACACTTGCCAACTGGAGCTACCGTGAAGTTTATTGACTCGTCAATCAACAAAAACAGGGAGCCCCTGATGACACCGATCCGTTCCATGCTGCTGGCCGCGACTGCGGCACTTACCCTGTCCGGTCCGGCCTTCGCGGCGGGCTGCGACAAGGTCACCTTCTCGGATGTCGGCTGGACCGACATCACCGCCACCACGGCCACCACCTCGGTGATCCTGACCGCGCTTGGCTACCAGACCGATACCAAGCTGCTGGAGGTGCCGGTCACCTACACCTCGCTCGCCTCCGGCGACATCGACGTGTTCCTCGGCAACTGGATGCCGACGATGGAATCCAACATCGCGCCCTACCGCGATGCGAAGACCGTCGACACCGTGCGCGCCAACCTCGAAGGCGCCAAGTACACGCTGGCGACCAACGCCGCCGGTGCCGCGCTGGGGATCAAGGACTTCGCCGACATCGCCAAGCACGCCAAAGAGCTTGACGGCAAGATCTACGGCATCGAACCGGGCAACGACGGCAACCGCCTGATCCTCGACATGATCAAGAACAACACCGACGACCTGAAGGACTTCAAACTGGTCGAAAGCTCGGAACAGGGAATGCTGGCGCAGGTGGCGCGGCTGGATGGCAAGAGCCAGCCGATCATCTTCCTCGGCTGGGAACCCCACCCGATGAACACCAAGTTCAAGATGACCTACCTGTCGGGCGGCGACGCGGTGTTCGGCCCGAACTACGGCGGCGCGACGGTCTACACCAACACCCGCGCGGGCTACGTCAAGGAATGCCCGAACGTCGGCAAACTGCTGACCAACCTCGTCTTCAGCCTGCCGATGGAAGACACCATCATGGGCGCGATCCTCGACGGTGGCAAAGACCCCAAGGTCGCCGCGACCGAGTGGCTGAAGGCCAACCCCGACGCGATCAAGCCCTGGCTTGACGGCGTGACCACCAAAGACGGCGGCGATGCCGTTGCCGCGGTGAACAAAGCGCTCGGCATGTAACCGCCGGAACGCGACTCAGGCCCCGGACGATGGTCCGGGGCCATTTTCACACCCAAACCGATTGACACCTGCCCGCCTGCGCGCGTTCCCTTACCGGAACGGCCCGCCCTGGCCGAGGAGCGACGGCGCAAGATGCTGAACTGGATCACCGACACCAAGATCCCGGTCGGAAAGACCGCGGAAATGGTCTTCAAATGGATGCAGGCGCACATGGGCGGGCTGTTCGACGCCATGTCCATCGCGATGGAATTCATCATCGACTGGATCGAGTGGCTGCTGCAAACCCCGCCGCCGATCGTCATCATCGCGCTGTTCGTGGCGCTGACCTGGTATCTGCAACGCTCGTGGAAAACGCCGCTGCTGGTCTTCATCGGCTTCCTCTTCATCCTCAATCAGGGCTACTGGGAGGCGACGACGCAAAGCCTGACGCTGGTGCTGGCCTCGTGCATCATCTGCATGGGCATCGGCGTGCCGATCGGCATCTTCTGCGCGCATCGCCCCGCCGTCTTCCAGGCGATCAGCCCGGTCTTGGACCTGATGCAGACGTTGCCGACCTTCGTCTACCTGATCCCCGCCATCATCTTCTTCGGCCTTGGCATGGTGCCGGGCCTGATCGCCACCGTGGTTTTCGTGCTGCCCGCGCCGATCCGGCTGACCCAGCTTGGCATCGCCTCCACCCCCGAGGCGCTGCGCGAGGCCGCCACCGCTTTCGGCGCGACGGCAAGCCAGAAGCTGTGGAAGGTGGAACTGCCCTGGGCGCTGCCGCAGATCATGGCCGGGCTGAACCAGACCATCATGCTGTCGCTGTCGATGGTGGTGATCGCGGCCTATGTCGGCGCCGACGGGCTCGGCGTGCCGGTGGTGCGCGCGCTTGGTTCGGTCAACACCGCGCTTGGCTTTGAATCGGGCTTCGTCATCGTCGTGGTGGCGATCCTGCTGGACCGGATGCTGAGGGTGACACGCAAATGACCCAGGTGACCCGCGCCCCCGCCGTCGAGTTCGACCGCGTCTCCATCGTCTTCGGCGACAAGCCGCATTCTGCCCTGCCCCACATGGACGAGGGTAAGACCCGGTCCGAGGTGCAGACCGACAGCGGCCAGGTGCTGGGCGTGCACGACTGCTCGCTGACCGTCGGCACCGGCGAGATTCTGGTGCTGATGGGCCTTTCGGGCTCGGGCAAGTCCACCCTGCTGCGCGGCGTCAACGGGTTGAACCCGGTGGTGCGCGGCGAGGTCCGGGTGAACGACGGCGGCAAGATGGTCAGCGTCACCCATGCCGACCCCGCCACCCTGCGCCACATGCGGCTGACCCGCATCGCGATGGTGTTCCAGCAGTTCGGCCTGCTGCCCTGGCGCACGGTGCGCGAGAATGTCGGCCTCGGCCTCGAACTTGCGGGCATGAAACCCGCTGAACGCCGTGACCGGGTCGAGGTGCAGCTTGCCCTCGTCGGCCTCTCGCAATGGGCCGACCGCAAGGTGGGCGAGCTGTCGGGCGGCATGCAGCAGCGCGTCGGCCTTGCCCGCGCCTTTGCCACCCAGGCACCGATCCTGTTGATGGACGAGCCGTTCTCGGCGCTCGACCCGCTGATCCGCACCCGGTTGCAGGACGAGTTGCTGGAGTTGCAGCAAAAGCTGCACCGCACCATCGTCTTTGTCAGCCATGATCTGGACGAGGCGTTCAAGATCGGCAACCGCATCGCCCTGATGGAAGGCGGCCGCATCGTGCAATGCGGCACCGCGCGCGAGATCTTCCAGAACCCGTCCTCGGAATACGTGGCCGACTTCGTCGCCCACATGAACCCGCTGGGTGTGCTGACCGCCCGCGACGCGATGCAGGCCGCCAGCGGCAGCCACGCCAGCACCGTGGCGGCGGAGGAAACCATCCAGTCGGTGATGGCGCGTGTCATGGCCTCCGACGCGCCGGTGGGCGTGACCGAGGACGGCACCCTGATCGGCGAGGTAACGCGGGATACCGTGCTGGCGCGGCTGCTGGACCCGACCGGCAAGAAGGGCGGCTGAAGGGCGCGACTCACTTCGGTCGCGCCACGTTCCGTGCTAAACTCCCGTCACCCTTGGAGTCGGCGGAACAAACGCGCGAATTCGGTCCGACCGGCCCGCGACCCAGGGGAAAAACCGCCGCTCGGACCCGCGCAAGGGAGGACGCTGAATGCCATTTTACCTCTATCAGATGACCTATTCGAAAGAAGCCGCCAAGGGCATGATCGCCGCCCCAAGCGACCGGCGCGCGGCGGCCGCCAAGATGGTCGGATCGGTCGGCGGCACCCTCCACCACATGTTCTTTGCCTTCGGCAACTATGACGTCATCGCCCTCATCGAGGCGCCAAGCGATGCCGCGATGGCGGCCGGGGCGCTGTTGATCGGCGCCTCGGGCGCGACATCCGGGGCCAGCACGACCAAACTCCTGACGATGGAGGAAGCCGCCGAGGCGATCCGCATCGCCGCCAAGGGAAGCTACAGCCCGCCGATGGGCTGAGGCCCGCGCCTCAACCCTCGGTCGTGATGAACCCGATCGCCGCGAGGATCAGCAGGCCGCCCGCCATGACTCACGGGGCGGCCGTCTCGCCGAAGAGCAGCACCCCACGCCGTGCTTCAGCCCGTGCAGCGCAAGGACAATCACCGTCCGCCGACGGTCGGGCGATTGATCGCAGCCGGGGCTGTCATGCGCCGCACCCGGCCTGTTCGGGCGCGGGCAAGACCCCCTCAGAGCGCGGCCGCCACGTCCTCGGGGATGTCGAAGTTGCCGATCACGTTCTGCACGTCGTCATCATCTTCCAGCGTGTCGATCAGCTTCATCATCTTCTGCGCCGCGTCCAGATCAAGCTCGGTCCGGGTCTGCGGTTTCCAGATCAGCTTGGCGGTTTCGCTTTCGCCCAGGGTCGCCTCCAGCGCGGTGGAGACTTCGTTCAGCGCAGTATCGGCGCAATAGATCCAGTGGCCATCCTCGTCGCTTTCGACGTCATCGGCGCCGGCGTCCAGCGCCGCCATCATCACCGTATCGGCGTCGCCCGCGGCGGGCTTGTAGACGATCTCGCCGACCCGGTCGAACATGAACGACACCGACCCCGTTTCCCCAAGGTTGCCGCCGTTCTTCGCGAAGGTCGAGCGCACGTTCGACGCGGTACGGTTGCGGTTGTCGGTCAGCGCCTCGACGATGATCGCGATGCCGCCCGGGCCATAGCCCTCGTAGCGGATTTCCTCGTAGGCGTCGTCATCGCCAGCCTGCGATTTCTTGATCGCGCGGTCGATGACGTCCTTGGGCACCGAAACCGCCTTGGCTTCCTTCACCGCCAGCCGAAGGCGCGGGTTCTTGGCAGGGTCCGGGTCGCCCATCCTGGCGGCGACGGTGATCTCTTTCGCCAGTTTCGAGAACCGTTTGGAACGCAACGCATCCTGCTTGCCCTTGCGGTGCTGGATGTTTGCCCATTTCGAATGGCCTGCCATGACCGTCTCCGTTCGTGATATCCGGGATGCGCGTCTCTATATGACAGCCCAAGGGGCCGCCGCAAGCCTGCGCGTTTCGGGGCGCCTAGTGCAGGTCGCGCGGATTGCCCGGCTGCGGCGACACGAACATCATCACATGGCCCGCGGCATCGGTGACGCGCACCTGCCCGTTGGGCGCCAGACCGTCCAGCCCGATCAGCTTGAACAGGTCGCCCACGAAGCCCTGCACCAGGTTGCGGTGCGGGTCGAGCGACACCTCATAGGGCAGCGCCTGCGAACAGCCCGTCAGCCTGCCGGTCCATCCGGTGGGGGTCGCGGTGGCGGCGGCACGCGCGCCGGTGCAGATCTCGCCATTCGACAGCGACACCACCAGCCGGTCGGGCGACAGCTTCGCCTCGACCGGCTGTGGCGGGCCGAAGGCGGCACAGGCGGCGGCGATCAGCGGCAGGATCAGGATCAGGCGTTTCATGTTACCCTTTCAGCGGCCAGAAGACCGGAACAAGCAGGCTTACCACCACGGCCATCAGCAGGCTTGGCGGCAGGCCGAACCGCACGAAATCCGTGAACTTGTAGCCGCCCGGCCCATAGACGAGTGTATTCGTCTGATAGCCGATCGGCGTGGCGAAACTGGCCGACGCCGCAAACATCACCGTGACCACCAGCGCGCGCGGGTCGATGGCCGGACCGTGGCCCAGTCGTCGGCGTCGATGCCGCGGGTCAGCAGCACGATCCCCGACAGCGCGACGATACCCGCCATCTGCATGTCGGCGGCAAGACGCTGGATGTCCTCCATACGGCCCTCCAGCAACCGCGTGTCGCCCATCCGCACGATCAGCAGCGCCGCGATGGCCTGCGATGTCCCGGTAAGCTCCAGTCCGAACATCGACGCCTCCGCCGCCAGGGTGCGACCGTTCTACCCGAGCCGGGCGGATTCGCAAGCGGCCTGCCGCACCGCCGCATCGCGCGGGCGCACCAGCGCCACGCCGATCAGCATCACCGCCAGCGCCGCCCAGACCCAGCCCGAGAAGTGCTCGCCCAACAGCAGCATCGCCCAGAGCACGCCCGAGCCGGTGACGACATACGAGGTTTGCGTGGCAAAGACCGACCCCGCCCGCGCGGCAAGCCAGACATAGCCGGAATAGATCAGGGCATGGCTGACCGACATGATCAGCACCGCCCAGTCGGGCCGCGCCCAGGGGTGGAACGGGTTGATGAAGCTCTGCGTGGCCAGCGCCAGCGGCAGCGAGATCACCATCGCCACCAGCGAGGCGCCAAACATCGCCTGCACCGCGTCCATCCCCGCCATGCCGAAGCGTGCGACGAAGTTCCCCTCCAGCGCATAGAAGAACGGCCCGATCAGCGCCACCGGCAGAAAGGCCGCCATCGCCGGGTCGGGCAGGCTCGACCGCGGCAGCGCGATCAGCGCGACGCCCGCCAGCCCGCACAAGAGCCCGCCGACCCGCAGCAGGCTGAACCGGTCCTGCCGCAGCGCCAGCGCCATCGGAAACGCCATCAGCGGCACGGTGGAGATCAGGATCGACATGATCCCGGCAGGCAACCGCGCCACTGAAATGTAGAAGGTGGCATTCGGGATGATGGTGCCGATCACCGCGATCACCAGGTAGAACCGCAGCGCCTCGGGCCGCCGCGGCAGGCCGATCCCCCGCGCCAGCGTCACGCCGCCCAGCAGCACGGTGCAGATCGTCACCTGCCAGAAGATCACGCCAAAGCCGTGGTAACCGCCCGCCACCGCCATCTTGCCAAGCGGCTGCGACGCCCCCCAGCCAACCCCGAGCAGCACCAGAAGCCCCACCAGCCCGAGGCGTGGCGTCACGGACGCGACTCCTGCAACCGCCCGCCGACCCGCACCATCACGACCCGCTTCGCCTTGCCGGTGCGGTCGTCGGTCTCGACATAGACACCCGACAGGGTGGCCTCGCCCGTGGCCGGCTCGAACCGGGTCTTGGGCATGCCCGTGATGAAACGGCGCAGGGGCTCCGCCTTGTCCATGCCGATCACCGAGTTGTAGTCGCCGCACATGCCCGCATCGGTCAGATAGGCGGTGCCCGCGGGCAGGATCTGCGCGTCGCCGGTCGGCACGTGGGTGTGGGTGCCCACGACAAGGCTGGCCCGCCCGTCGCACCAGTGCCCCATCGCCATCTTCTCGGAGGTCGCCTCGGCGTGCATGTCGACGATGATCGCCTGCGCCATCCCGCCAAGGGGATGCGTCTTCAACACCGCCTCCACCGCCGAGAACGGATCGTCGAACGGCCGTTTCATGAACACCTGCCCCAGCGCCTGCGTCACCAGAACCTTGCGCCCGCCCGTCGCCGTAAAGAGCCGCGCGCCCTTGCCGGGGGCGACCTTGGCATAGTTCAGCGGCCGCAGGATGCGCGGCTCGGTCTCGATGAATTGCAGCATGTCCTTCTGGTCGAAGGCATGATCGCCCAGCGTCAGGCAGTCCGCCCCCGCCGTCAGCAGGTCCTTGGCATGATCCGGCGTGAGGCCCGCGCCCGACGAGGCGTTTTCGCCGTTCACCACGACGAAATCGAGACCCCAGTCGGTGCGCAGTTTCGGCAGCCGCTCCGCCACCGCCGCGCGCCCTGCACGCCCCATCACATCGCCGAGAAAGAGGATTTTCATGGGCGGCAGGATTAGGCGGCGGAGACGGGTTCGGCAAGCGGAAAGCGGGCGCGCACGGCGGCGGGCGCCGGGGGTTTTCCACCCCCGGACCCCCGGAGGATATTTTCAGACCGAAAGAGAGGGGCGCGGGCAAGGGTCAGGGCCAGGGAGTGCGCGGCCCCTGCTCGGTCACGATCAGGTCGAGCGGCTGGTCGGTCGGCTCGGTCGGCACTTCGGGCACCTCCTGCGCGGCGAAGGCGAAACCGATGGCAAGCGTCGGGCGCGCGGCGCGCAGCGCCTCCAGCGTGCGGTCGTAGAAGCCGCCGCCATAGCCCAGCCGGAAGCCGCGCGCATCGAAGGCGAGGAGCGGCACGATCAGCACCTCGGGTTCCAGTCCGTCGCCGGTCTCGGGGATCAGCGCGCCGAAGTCGCCGGGGATCATCACCGCCTGCGGGCTCCAGCGACGGAAGGCGAGCGGGCGGCCGGGGCCGAGGATCACCGGCACGCAGACCGGTCCCGCATGCGCGGCCATCGCGGCCAGCGGGTCGATCTCGGTCCGCATCGGCATGTAGCCGGCCAGCACCTTGCCGGCATGGGGCGCCAGCGCCGCCGCCAGATGGTCGATCGCCGCCCCCTGCCCGGCGGCAAAGGCGGCCTTGCGGCGGGGATAGGCGGCGCGGCGGGCGGCGGCTTTCGCCTCGGGCAGGGTCACAGCAGGATCAGCCCGGCAAGTCCGAGGAAGGAGAAGAAGCCGACCACATCGGTGACCGTGGTGACGAAGGCGCCCGAGGCCAGCGCCGGGTCGAAACCCAGCTTTTCGAGCCCGAGCGGGATCAGAAGCCCGGCCAATGCCGCCGCGAACATGTTGATGATCATCGCCATGCCGATCACCAGGCCGATCATCGGCAGGCCGAACCAGTACCAGGTGACCGCCCCGATGATGAAGGCGAAGGCGACGCCGTTCGCCAGCCCCTGCGCGATCTCGCGCAAGACCACGCGCCAGGCGTTGGACCGGGTCAGGCTTTTCGTCGCCAGCGCGCGCACCGCCACCGCCAGCCCCTGCGTCGCCGCATTGCCGCCCTGCGAGGCGACGATCGGCATCAGCACCGCCAGCGCCACGATCCTGGAGATCGTGCCCTCGAAGAGCGAGATCACCCCAGAGGCGAGGATCGCCGTCAGGAGGTTGACGAACAGCCAAGGGAACCGCTGCTTGGTCGTCTCGATCCAGTTGTCCGACAGTGAACCCTCGCCCACACCGGCAAGGCGCAGGATGTCCTCTTCATGCTCTTCGTCCAGCACGTTCATCGCGTCGTCGATGGTGATCACGCCCACCAGCCGGTCGGCTTCGTCCACCACGGGCGCGGAAATCAGGTGGTACTGGTTGAACAGATAGGCCACCTCGCGCTCGCGCTCGGTCGCGCGGATGGTGCGGAACACCTCTTCGGCAATGTCGCGCAGCCGGGTCTCGCCCCTGGCCGAAAGGATGCGCCCGAGCGTCACATTGGCCAGCGGCTTCATCCGCGGATCGACCAGGATGACGTGGTAGAACTGATCCGGCAGCCGGTCCGAGCCGCGCAGGTGGTCGATCGCCTCGCCCACCGTCCAGTCCTCGGGCGCGGTAACCGTTTCGCGCTGCATCAGGCGGCCCGCGGAATGTTCCGGGAAGGCCATCGCCTGCTCGACGGCAAAGCGGTCGACATCGTCCAGCGCGTCGAGGATCAATTCCTGCTGCGGCTCGTCGAGGTTTTCGAGGATGTCCACCACGTCGTCGGTGTCCAGCTCGCGCACCGCCTCGCTCAGCACCTCGGGCGAGAGCGACTCCACCACCTCTTCGCGGATCGACTCGTCGATCTCCGACAGGATTTCGCCGTCGATCTCGCCCGACCAGAGCTGCAACAGGTCGCGCCGCTCGGGAGCGCTGATCTGTTCCAGCACGTCCGCGATGTCGGCGGCATGGAGCGGTTCGAGCAGCGCGTCGAGACGGTCCTTGTCCTTCGCCGCGATGGCATCGATGATCGCGGCAACACGGCGGCTGTCGGGCCCCGACATTTCGTCGTCGCGCACGTCGTCGGCGATGTATTCGTCGCTCATGCCGCAGCCCCCGATCCCGGAAATTGGCCGGACCCTAGCCGAAACTGTTTCACCAAAACAGGGGCAACAGGCAAATTTACGAAGGCACGAAAGCCCCCTACACTGGCCGCCGCACACCATGGGAGCGCGCGATGGCAGACCTGATCCTGGGTCAGACCCTGTCTTTTACCGCCGACCCCTTCAGCGCGGGGCCGGGCGCCGCGCGGCACGACAGCCACGGCGCCGTGCTGGTGGAGGATGGCCTGATCCGCGCGGTGGGCCCCGCCGACACGCTGCGCGCCGCCCACCCCCAGGCGCGCGTCACCGACTACGGTAACGCCCTGATCTCGGCCGGATTCATCGACGCCCATGTGCACTACCCGCAGACCGCGATCATCGCGAGTTGGGGCAAGCGGCTGATCGACTGGCTGAACGCCTACACCTTTCCCGAGGAAATGCGGTTCAGTGACCCCGCCTATGCCCGCGCGGTGGCCAGCCGCTACTTCGACCTGACGCTGGCGAACGGCACCACCACCGCGTGCAGCTACGGCACCATCCACCCCGCCTCGGTCGATGCCTTCTTCGCCGAGGCGCAATCGCGCGGGTTGCGCGCGTTGGCGGGCAAGACCTGCATGGATCGCGACACCGCCCCCGCGGGCCTGCGCGACACCGCGCAATCGGCCTACGACGACAGCCGCGCCCTGTTGGAACGCTGGCACGGGGTGGACCGGCTGTCCTACGTCATCACGCCCCGCTTCTCGCCGACCTCGACGCCCGACCAGCTTGCCGCCCTCGGCGCGCTCTGGGCCGAGCATCCCGACTGCCTGATGCAGACCCACCTGAGCGAGCAGGTCGACGAAATCGCCTGGGTGAAATCGCTCTACCCCGGCGCCCGCGACTACCTCGACACCTACGAGGCGCATGGACTGCTGGGCAAGGGCGGCCTCTACGGCCACGCCATCCACCTCGAACCGCGCGAGCGCGACCGGCTGCGCGAGGTGGACGCCAGCCTGATCCACTGCCCGACCTCGAACACCTTCATCGGCTCGGGCCTGTTTGACATGGGCGGCCTCAAGGCGGCGGGCCACCGCATCGGCCTGGCCACCGACACCGGCGGCGGCTCGTCCTTCTCGATGCTGCGCACGATGGCGGCGGCCTACGAGGTGGCGCAACTGCGCGGCCGCGCCCTGCACCCGGCCGAGCTTTGGTGGCTCGCCACCCAGGGCGCCGCCCGGTCGCTGCGCCTCGACAGCCGCATCGGCAACCTCGCAGCCGGCATGGAGGCCGACCTTGTCGTGATCAACCTCGCCTCCACCCCCGCCATCGCGCAGGCGGCCGCACGGGCCGAGACGGTTTGGGAAGCGGTATTCCCGACCATCATGATGGGCGACGACCGGGCGGTGCAGGCGGTCTGGGTCGGCGGGAATGTCGCACCCAGAATCGCTGGCACCGCGTCGGCTACGGTGTAACGTCAAGCCCGGAGAACAGCGACGGAGCCAACGACGCTATGAGCGAAATGGACAGGCCCGTGGTCGAGATTGGCGAAAAGCTGCACATCATTACGCGGCGCAACTACGCCGACGATCTGCACCGACACTTTGCCGGCACGGTAGAAGCCATCGCGGATGGCGCCATGCGGCTGCACGGCTACACCTTCGCCCCCAATGCCTCCGCGCTCGACTTCAAGCGCATGCCCGAGGTCCACACCCTGATCTTTCCGATCGCCGACGCCCAGTTGATCGTCAACGTATTGCCGCCGCACGTCGAAATGCAGAACCTGCAGTACCGCCGGGTCGACGGACGCCTTCTGCTGGTCGATGGCGAAAAGGTGATCCTTGATATCAACGAGTTCGGCGGGATCGACTGACGCGCAGTCCGCGTCCGCATCGACCCCCGGAAGGAAAAGACGATCACCGCGCGACGGCGGCGGTCGCCACTCACTCCACCCCATACTCCAGCATCTTCTCCAGCCCCTCGGTCAGGAACTCCCCACCTCCGGTTGCGCAGACTCCGGATCGCCAGCCGCCCGACATGGCGCCGCGTCGGCGAAGACCGTAGCGTGCCTGCCATCCGAAGCTCGCCCGCCGTGACACGGGTGTCGCTCCCTGTCGGCGCATCCTGTATGCTGGGCGTAACGCAGGAGGCAGACATGGACGTTCTTCAAGAGTGGGATATCGCCGCCAACAAGGCGCGGGCGGCACTGGCGCGCATGATCGAACACAAGGGCAAGTCAGGGCACGAGGTGGCGCTGAAGGACTACCGCAGTTCCCGCGAGGCGCTTGATGAAGTGACGCGGCGCTTTCTGGGCGAGCAGGACATCTAGAGCGGATCAGGTCTTGATGGAAACAATGATATCGGAAAACGCGTTCGAGCGAAGCGAGAGGCAGCGATTTCCGATTCAAGTTGAACCTGATCCGGTCTAGGGGCCAAACGAGGGGATCGCGGGATCTCCGCGCCGGTCAGTCCACCCCATACTCCAGCATCTTCTCCAGCCCCTCGGTCAGGAATTCCCCCACGTCCGGCTGGGCCAGCAGATAGCGGCTCACCAGCCCCTCGTGCTGCTGGCGGGCCAGCGCCTTGGTCGCCTCCCACTCCTCGGGTTCGGCATCGCCGCGGCCGATCCAGAACAGCGCGACCAGCGCGTCCTTCTGCTCGTCGTCCATGCTTTCGATTTCCTGGGTGATCTCGTCGCGGCTCAGGTCGCCGTGCGTTTCCTGCAGCGTTTCGGCCACTTCGTCGTCCGAGGCGTTGCCGCCGAGGTCGGGAATATCCATCCCCTCCTTGGCCGTGACGGCATTCAGCCGCAGCACCAGTTCCTCGATTTCTTCACTGTCGAAGGGTAGGGCAGCCATCGGTATCTCCTGTTCCACTTGGTTCAAGCATAGCACAACGGCCGCTGCTGGCGCGCTGCTGTCGATCAGCCCTGCGTCGGTGCAACGTCGGTGCTTTTTCGGTGCAAAATCGGTGCGGTTTCGGTGCCCCGGTTTTCGATCGTCCGAACCGCATTTCCCGGTTTGCACCGGACCCCGGATCGTGGCATCGCTGGGCGCATGACCTTTGCTTTTGACACCACCGACACCCCCGCCGCCGCCGACCTCGCCACCCTCAACGCGCGGCTCACGGCCTTCAACGATGCCGATGTCGGCGCCTCCGGGCGGCGGTCGCTGGCGGTCTTCCTGCGCGATCCGCAGGGCGAAATTATCGCGGGATTATCGGGGTATACCGCCTGGGGCTGGCTCTACGTGCAATGGCTCTGGGTCGGCGAGGCGCTGCGCGGGCAGGGCGTCGCCGGGCAGATGCTGACGGCGGCGGAAGCCGAGGCGAAGGCGCGCGGCTGCCACGGCGCATTGATCGACACCTTCAGCCCCGTGGCCCGCCGCACCTATGAACGGCAGGGCTATCAGGCCTTTGGAATCGTTGACGATTTCCCGCCGGGCCGCAGCCGCATCTACCTGCAGAAGCGGCTCGCCTGATCATTGCGCGATGCGGCCCCCGGTCATCGGTTCCGGCGCGCCGGTCGTGGTGGGAAAGCTGATCGGCAACCCGCGCAGCACCCGCACCGCGAGGAAGGCGAAGCATTCCGCCTCCACCGCGTCGCCGCTCCACCCCATCGCCTCGGCGGGCAAGACCTCGACGCGCGCGCGCAGGGCCAGCGCCGCCATGATCGCCGGATTGCGCCGCCCACCACCGCAGACGATCAGCCGCGTCGGGCGGCACGGCAACAGGTCCAGCGCGCGGCCCACCGCCGCCGCCGTGAACGCCGTCAGCAGCGCCGCGCCATCCGCCGCCGCCAACCCCGCCGCCATGTCGGCGCCGAAGTCGAACCGGTCGAGTGATTTCGGGTAGGGTGCCGACAGATAGGGGTGCTGCAACAAGAGCTTGAGCCGGTCTTCGTCCACCTTTCCCGTGCGCGCCAGCGCCCCGTCGCGGTCCATCTCGCCCAGGCCCAGCGCCTTGACGAAATCGTTCAGCGGCGCATTGGCCGGGCCGGTGTCGAAGGCGATCACCCGCTCGGCGCCGTCCCACCAGGTGATGTTGGCGACCCCGCCAAGGTTCAGGACCGCCGTCTCGCCGCCGCAGCCCGCGCTGCGCAACAGCGCCGCGTGATACCCCGCCGACAAGGGCGCCCCCTGCCCGCCCGCCGCCATGTCGGCCGAGCGGAAGTCGTAGGCCACCGCCACCCCGAGCAGGCGGTGCATCAGCTCGCCATCGCCCAGTTGCCGCGTCTGGCCGATCCGTCCCGGCTGCGGCGCGCGGTGCAGCACGGTCTGGCCGTGAAAGCCGACGATGCCGATCTCGGCCATCGTCAGCCCGTAGCCCTCCACCAGCGCCCGCACCGCAACCGATTGCGCGCGGGTCAGCGCATCCTCGGCCGCGTGAAAAATGTCCGGCTCCGGTCCGCTGAAGTTCCACGCCCGCGCCTGTGTCAGCGTCTCTTCCAGCAGGTCGCGGATCCAGCGCGAATAGGGCGCCAGCGTGTGGGTGCCGAAGCTTTCCACCGTCTCGCCGTCCGTCCTGATCAGCGCGACGTCGATGTTGCCATCCAGCACCGTTCCGGTCATCAGGCCCACGGCCCAGATTGGCGTCATCATATCCTCCTCAGCCGTTCACAAGATCGCCGACCGCCCGGCGCAGCGCGGCGATGCCGCTGTCGAAATGGCGCGTCGGGTGAATGCGGTTGGTCAAGAGCGTCCAGGCCCGGCCGCGGTCGAAATCGAGCCAGAGCCCGGTGCCGGTGAACCCGGTGTGCCCGATCGTGCCGTTGCTGCACGCGTCGCTGCCCGACCAGCCGGGATGCGCCCGTTCCCAGCCGTGGGTGCGGGTCGCCGACAGCGGCGTGCGCATCAGCGCCACGGCCGGACCGCCGCGGAGCAGCGCCTCCGCCCGGTCGAGGATCGCCCCGGCGGTGCCGAACAGCCCGGCATGGCCCGCCCCTTGCAAGGCGAAACAGTTGTCGTCATGCACCTCGCCGCACAGCACCCGGTGGCGCCAGGTGCAATCCTCGGTCGCCGCCGAAAGCAGGGGATCGGCGGCAAAGGCGAAGCCCGCGCCGGGGTCCATCCGGCGGATGCGCCTGCCCTCGTGGCGTTCCAGCGCGAGGCCCAGCAGGATGAAATTGATATCGGAATAGACCGGCTCGGCCAGCCGCCGCCATTCGCGTTGCAGCACGAAGGCGCGCAACAGATCGGCGTCGCGGCCGTAGGTGTAGATCGGTTCCACCGCCGGAAAGGGCGTCTGATGCCCCAGGCACTGGCGAAAGGTCACCTGCCGCTCCCACGCCCCGGCATCGTACTGCCGCAGGTCGGGCAAGAGCGTGGTCAGCGGCGCATCAAGCTCGATCACCCCCGCCTCGGCCAGTGCCAGGATGCGCGGCGTGGTGAACAGCACCTTGGTCAGCGAGGCGAGGTCGAACCAGGTATCCTCCCGCATCGGGCGCGCCTCGGGCACGATCTGCGCCTGCCCCACGGCGCGGACCATCCGCCCCACGCCCGGCGCCACCAGCCCGAACACGCCGCCCGGAATGCGCCCCGCCGCCACCGCCGCCTGAACCGGGGCGAAGGCCCGGGCGAACCGCTGGGCAAGCGCGCCCGTCATGCCCCGGCCTCCGCCCGTGCGCGGTGATCGGCGCCGACCTGCACCCACTCCGCCGTCGGCGGCTCATACCCCGGCGGGCGCAGCAACGTCGGCACCTGCGTCGTGTCGAGCGCAAAGCGCACATGGCGGCGCTCGATGTTGGGCACCGCCGCGATCAGCCGCCGGGTGTAGGAATGATGCGGCGCCGACAGCACCGCGGCGGCCTCGCCGATCTCGACGATCTGCCCGGCATGAACCACGGCGATGCGGTGCGCGATCCGCTCCACCACCGCCATGTCATGCGAGATGAACAGGTAGGCCAGGCCGAAGTCGCGTTGCAGATCGACCAGCAGTTCCAGCACCCGCGCCTGCACCGAAACATCCAGCGCCGACACCGCTTCATCCAGCACCACCACCGAGGGGTTCAGCATCAGCGCCCGCGCGATGCACAGCCGCTGCCGCTGCCCGCCCGAAAACTCGTGCGGATAGCGCGCAAGGCTGTCGGCGGGCAGTTCGACGCGGGCCAGAAGCTCCGCCATCCGGCCCCGCACGGCGTCATCAATGCGGTGGCCGGTGGCAATCACCGGCTCGGCCAGCAGGCTTTCCACCCGCAGGCGCGGGTTCAGCGAGGCGTAGGGGTTCTGGAACACCATCTGCACCGGGCGCAGGCTGGCCCCCGCCCGGGCATCGGCGGCGGGCAGGTCAAGCCGCCCCCGCGATCGCACAAGGCCAAGGATCGCCCGTGCCGCGGTGGATTTGCCCGACCCGCTTTCGCCGACGATGCCCAGCGTCTCGCCCGCCACCAGATCGAAGCTGACCCGCTCCACCGCGTGCACCTCGCCCTTGGCGCGGGCAAAGAGGCGCCGCGCCACCGGAAAGCGCACCACCAGATCGTCCACCGCCAGCACCGGGGCCACCGCCGCACCACCTGCCCGCGGGCCGTCCCGCCGCACCGCACGGCCGTTCGCGAAATGCGGCACGGCATGCAGCAGGTGCCGCGTGTAGGGGTGTTGCGGCGCGTCCAGCACCTGGGCCAGCGCGCCCTGTTCCACCGCGCGCCCGGATTGCATCACCATCACCGTATCGGCAATGCCGGCGACAAGACCGATGTCATGCGTGATGAAGATCATCGCCATGCCGGTTTCCTGCTTCAACTCGCCCAGCAGCGCCATGATCTGCGCCTGCACGGTCACGTCGAGCGCGGTCGTCGGCTCGTCGGCGATCAGCAGGCGCGGGTTGCAGGCCAGCACCGAGGCGATCATCACCCGTTGCAGCATCCCCCCCGATAGCTGGTGCGGGTAATCACCCAACCTGCGGCCTGCATCGGGGATGCGCACCCGGTCCAGCGCCTCTTTCGCCGCCGCCCGCGCCTGCGCGCCCGCCAGGCCGCGATGCAGCCGGAACGCCTCTTCCATCTGCGCGCCGATCGTCAGCACCGGGTTCAGCGAGGTCATCGGCTCCTGAAAGATCATGCCGATCTCGGCCCCGCGCACCTGCGTCATGGTCGCTTCGTTGGCCTCCGTCACCTCCAGCACGCGGCCATCCGCGCGGGTCAGCCGGATGTGGCCTGCCGTGATGGTGCCGCCGCCAAAATCCACCAGCCGGTTCAGGGCGAGCGCGGTGACCGACTTGCCCGACCCGCTTTCCCCCACGATCGCCAGCGTCTCGCCCGCAGCCAGATCAAAGCTGACATCCTGCACGACCTCGCCCGCCTTGGGGTCGCGGCCAAAGCCGACGTGCAGACCCTGAACGGACAGCAGCGCCGTCATGCCCGCCCCCGTGTCTTGGGGTCCAGAATGTCGCGCAAGGCGTCGCCAAGCAGGTTGAAGCCGAGGATGCCGATCATGATCGTCACGCCGGGGGCGATCATCAGCCAGGGCGCGGTTTCCATCAGGTTGCGGCTGTCGCTGAGCATCAGGCCCAATGATGGCGCGGGCGGCTGGGTGCCAAGGCCGAGAAAGCTTAAGCCCGCCTCGGTCAACAGCCCCCAGGCCAGCGCCAGCGTCACCTGCACCGTCAGCGGCGCCACGATGTTCAGCAACAGGTGGCGCGTCAGGATGTAGCGGTTGCTGCTGCCGAAGGTGCGCGCCGCATCGACGAACTCGCGCGTTTTCAGCGACAGCGCCGGGCCGCGCACGACGCGGGTGAAGATCGGCATGTAGACGAAGGCGATGGCCAGCACGCTGGTCCAGGTACCCGGCCCCAGGATGGCGACGATCAGGAGCGCCAGCAGGATCGCGGGAAACGCCAGCAGCACGTCCATGCCGCGCATCACCACGCCGTCCCACAGATGCCCGACCCAGGCCGCCGTCAGCCCCAGCACGGTGCCGACGATGGAGGCGGCGGCAACCGAGAGGAAGGCCACGAAGAACGACTGCCCGATGCCCACCATCAACCGGCTGGCCATGTCGCGGCCAAAGAGGTCGGTGCCCAGCCAATAGGCCAGCCCCGGCGGGTGCAGCCGGTCCAGCCGGTATTGCATCAGCGGATCATGCGGCGTCAGGCCCAGCGCGCCCAAGCCCGCGAGGGTCAGATAGACCAGCACGATGCCACCGCCGATGCGCCCGCTGGGATGGTGGAAGATGGCGCGGAGGATGCGGTTCACCGCCCACCCGCCCGGATGCGCGGATCGAGCCAGAAATAGGCCAGATCGACAGCCAAGTTCACGATCATGAAGTTGAAGGCGACGAACAGCACCGCCCCCTGCACCAGCGCGTAATCGCGTTGCAGGATCGCATCCAGCACCATCCGCCCGAGGCCGGGCAGTGCGAATATCTGCTCCACGATCACCGCGCCGCCCAGCAGATAGCCGAACTCGATACCCGACAGCGTGACGACCGGGATCAGCGCGTTGGGCAGGGCGTGGCGCCAGATCACGGTGTGGGCGGGCGCCCCCCGGCTGCGCGCGGTGCGCACGTAATCCTCGCCCAGCACGTCGAGCATGGCGGATCGCGCGATCCGGGTGACCGAGGCCGCGAACCCCGCGCCCAGCGTGATCGCGGGCAGGATCAACTGACCCAGGTTGGCCAGCGGGTCTTGCCAGATCGGCGTGAACGCCCCCATCACCGGCAGCACGCCGAACCCCGCCGACAGCACGTAGATGATCAGCAGGCCGAACACGAAGCTGGGGGTGGACTGGCCGATCATCGCGGCGATGCGCACCGCCAGATCGGCGCTTCGTTCGTTGCGGGTGGCGGCGAAGACGCCCGCGGGCACGCCGATCAAAAGCGCGATGACCATCGACAACAGCGCCAGTTCCAGCGTCAGCGGGAAGCGTTGCAGGATGACCTCCAGCACCGGCTTGCCGTAGGTCACCGAAATCCCCAGGTTTCCGTGCAAGAGGCCCCAGAACCAGTGGCCGTATTGCACGATCCACGGCTTGTCGAGACCGAAGTAGACCTGAAGCGCGACCCGCTGCGCCGGGGTCAGCAGGCCGGCCTCGGTGCCCAGCATCGCGGTGATCGCGTCGCCGGGCACCAGCCGGATGGCAAAGAAGACCAGGCTCGACACCCCGATCAGCACCAGCGGAAAGGTCGCGAGGCGTCGCGTCAGAAGGTTCATCCGGGTCGGGCCTTTCAGGCGGGTCAGGCACCCGGCGCCGGGATGGCGCCGGGGCCAAAGGTCACTACTTCAGCGTGACCGCACTGAGGCCAAAGAGCGTGCCGGTGGGCGTCGGCACGAAGCCCTGCACGTTGCTGCGCTCGGCGACGTAGGTCACCGGCGTGTAAAGCCAGATCCAGGGCGAAACCTCGGTGATGTGCTTCTCGAACGCGGCGAAGATCGCCTTGCGCTTGGCCGGGTCGGTTTCCACCCGCGCCGCGTTCATCTGGGTGTCGAGGTCATCGTCTATGTAGTTCGCGACCTTCTGCAGGTTGCCGGTCTTGGTCCAGTAGCGGTTGTACATCGTGTAGGGGTCCGGCCGCCCGCCGTTCAGCGCCACCGCCATGTCGAAGTCGCCCTTCAGCCAGGCATCGACGTAGACGTTCAGCTCCATCATCTTGATGTCGAGCTTGATGCCGATCTGTGCCAGTTGCGACTGGATCACCTGCGCCTCGGCCGCCGAGGTGGCAGGCTCGCCGGTCGCCGCGATCACCGTCGCCGAGAAGCCGTCGGCGAACCCGGCGTCCGCCATCAGCTTCTTCGCCATCGCCAGATCGGGCTTGTAGCAAAACAGCGTGCTGGGGTCGGTGGCATAAGCCGGCACCGTGATCGGGCCGGTCACCTGGCCTTCACCCAGTGCGGCGGTATCCAGCACCGCCTTGCGGTCGATCGCGCAAGACATCGCCTGACGCACCTTCACATTCGTCATTGCCCCGCGCGAGGGGTTCAGTTGCAGCACGTTGTAGGAAATGCTCGGCGTCCGGTCGAGCTTCAGGCCCGCGACGCCCGGCACCAGCGTGGCAACAAGCGGATCGTTCAGCAGCGCAAGGTCGATCTGCCCGGCGCGCAACGCGGCAAGGATCGCCGTTTCGTCGGGCAGCACCGCGATGTCGATCTCGTCCACGCCGACCTTGCCGCCCGCCCAGTTCGGGTTGGCCACCAGCACTTCCTTGGAATTCGGATCCCAGCTTTTCAGCGTGAACGGGCCCGAGCCGATCGCCTTGGTGCCGACGCTGCCATCGGCAATCGCGCTGGCGGGCAGGATCGCGGCGTTGACGCTGGCCATCGCGGCCAGCACCGGCACATCGGGCTGCGACAGGTTGAACACCACGGTGCCCGCGTCCGGCGTGTCGATGCTGGCGATCGACAGGAAGTTGGCGCGGGTCGCGGCCCCCGTCGCCTCGTCCAGGATCCGCTGGAACGACGCTTTCACGTCGGCCGAGGTCACCGCGTCGCCGTTCTGGAACTTCGCGGCGGGGTCGAGCTTGAAGGTCAGCGTCTTGCCATCGGCCGAGAAGGCCCAGGATTTGGCGATGGCCGGCACGACGTCCAGCTTGGCGTCCAGCCGCACCAGCGGTTCGTAGATCAGTTCCAGCAACCGGATCGACGAGAACGCCGTCTGTTTCTGCGGATCAAGCCCGGTGGCGTCCTGCGACCAGGCCATGTGCAGCGTGGCGGCATTTGCCACCCCCGCCAACCCGATGCACCCGACCAGGGCCGCGACGGCCACGCCGGACAGCGGGTTCAGTCCTCTTTGCTTCATCATGTCAATCTCCCTATTGGTTTGCGTTTTTTTGACGTTCGTTTCGTCTTGCCGGCCACGGGCGCCGTTGCCCCGCAGCCGGGTCGTTCCTCGGGTCGCGTCAGCCGTCGCCCTCGATCGCCCGGCGCAGAAAGCCGCCTGATCGCGCCAGCATCCCGCGCGCCGCCTGCGGGTCCAGCCCCGTGAGCATCACCAGAATCGCCAGCTTCACGTCGCTTCCGCTCCGGTTCAGCGCGGCCTGCGCCGCCTCGGCATCGCAACCGCCGGCCTGCATCACGATCCGCACCGCACGCGCCATCAGCTTGTGGTTGGTCGGTCGCACGTCGACCATCAGGTTCTGATAGGTCTTGCCGATCCGGATCATGCTGGCCGTGGTCAGCATGTTCAGCACCAGCTTCTGCGCCGTGCCCGATTTCAGCCGGGTCGAGCCGGTCAGCACCTCGGGCCCGACCACCGGCGAAATGGCAATATCGGCCAGTGCCGCAATCGCCGAATCCGGGTTGCACGACAGCGCGACAGTGGCGGCGCCGATTGCACGCGCATGGGCCAGCGCGCCCAGCACATAGGGCGTGCGCCCGCTGACCGCGATGCCGACCACCACATCGCTTGCGGTCAGCCCGATCCCTCGCAAAGCCGCCGCCCCCGCCTCGGGGTCATCCTCGGCGCCCTCGATCGAGGTGGTCAACGCCTTCGGCCCGCCCGCGATCAGGCCGATCACCATGCCAGCAGCCACGCCGAACGTCGGCGGGCATTCCGAGGCGTCCAGCACCCCCAGCCGCCCGCTGGTGCCCGCGCCGACATAGACCAGCCGTCCGCCCATGTCGAAGGCGGCCACGATGCGATCCACCGCCGCCGCGATCTGCGGCAGCACCCGACCGACGGCCTCGGGAACCAGCCGGTCTTCGTCATTCATGCGGTGCAGAATCTCGACGGCAGGCAACAGGTCGATGTCCATCGTCCGCGGGTTGCGCCCTTCGGACACCAGGCCTTCCAGTTCGGACATCAGCGCGTGGTCCTGCATCCGCCAGCACTCCCGACAGTCGCGCTCGCTTGGAATCGCGGGGGAGCGCCCGACCACGCTAGAATTTAATATTCCCATCGTCAACATTCACCTGGAATATGATATTCCTATCCGCGCGGGCCACCCGACAATCTTCCCTGTCATTCGCGGCCCGGATATTTTAATCACCGTGAACCGGCCGACGCCCTCAGGCCGCCGCCCGCAGATCGCCAAGGCCGCCATGTCCGTTCTGACGAAAATCCTCACCAACCTCGGCACGATGGCCCCCGCCGATCGCGAGATCGGCCGCTACATCGCCGAGAACCCGGAAAAAATGCTGGGCCTGTCTTCGGCGGCATTGGCGGCCGAAACCGGGCGCAGCCAGTCGAGCGTCGTCAAGTTCAGCCAGAAGCTCGGCTATGCCAGCTATCAGGATCTGAAACTGGCGGTCAGCACCGCCCGCGCGCATGAGGCGCGGCTGCCCACCGACGCGATCCACGGCAGCATCGAGCTTGGTGACGGTTTCCAGACCGTGCTGGACAAGCTGCTGGGCAGCAAGTTCCGCGCGATGCGCCAGACCCTTGCCGCCAACCCCGAGGCGACGATCCTGCGCGCGCTCGACGCGCTCGACGCCGCGCGCCGCATCAGCCTTGCAGGCGTGGGCGCCTCCTCGCTGGTGGCCAGCGACTTCTCGTTCAAGCTGATGAAGCTCGGCCGCAACGTCGTGCACGGTGGCGACAGCCATGTGCAGATGGCCAATGCGGCGGGGCTGGAGCCGGGCGACGTGCTCTTCGCGCTGTCCTACTCGGGCGCCAGCATTGAAACCCTGCGCATCGCCGAACGCGCCGCCGCGCGCGGCGCCACCGTGATCGCGGTCACCGGGTTGCAGGACAATGCGCTGGCCCGCGTCGCCGACATCGTGCTGCACACGGTGGCGGATGAGGATCGCGTCCGCTCCTCCTCGATCACCGCGCGCGACGCACAGTTGACGCTGACCGACCTGCTGTTCCTGCTGACCGTCCAGCGCCAGCCCGACGCCGACGACTACATCCACAACAGTGAAGAGGCGGTCGCGGCATTGAAGGCCTTCGGGCCGGGCGGCGCGGGGCGGAAATGACGGCTTATGCCGCCCGGCGCTCGACGCCCGGATAGAACGCCGCCATCGTCACCCCGCGCATCGCGTTCAGCACCATCAGCGATGCCCAGAGCCCGGCGTTCTGCCACAGCGGGATCAGCGCCGTCAGCGCCAGCACATAGCACGCCACCGAAATCGCCATCGCCTTCAGCATGGCGCGCGTCATTGTCGCGCCGATGAAGATGCCGTCGAACATCCAGCTTGCCACCCCCACCAGCGGCGCCGCCACCACCCAGGGCAGGAAGGCCCGCGCCGTTTCACGCACGCCGGGATCGGTTGCCATCAGGTCGATGATCCGCGGCCCCGCCAGCGCAAAGACCGCCGCCAGCGCCACCGCGCCACCGGCGCCCCACTGCCCGGTCAGGATCGCCGCACCGCGCACCAGCCCTGGTGCCCGCCCGCCCACCGCCTGCCCGACCAGCGACTCGGCGGCGAAGGCGAAACCGTCCAGCGCGAAGGCGGTGATCTCGATGAACTGCATCAGCACCTGATTGGCGGCCAGCGTGCGATCGCCGAACCCGGCGCCAAGAAACACGAAGGCCGTGAAACAGCCCTGCAACAACACGGTGCGCAGCATGATGTCGGTGTTGACCTTCAGCATCAGCTTGACCCGCGCCCGGTCGAACACCCGCACCCAGTCGTGCCACTGGTCCCCGCCAAAGGCCGCCCGGCACAGCCACAGGCCCAGCGCCAGTCCCGTCCACTCGGCGGTCAGCGTGGCGCTCGCCACGCCGCGCACGCCCCAGCCGAGGCCGAGCACGAACCACAGGTCCAGCCCGATGTTGACTAGGTTCATCCAGAGTTGCAGCAGCAGCACGCCGCGCGTGCGTTCCGTCGCGATCAGCCAGCCGGTGACGGCATAAAGCGAGATCGTCGCGGGCGCGCCGAAGATACGGATCGCCAGGAAGGCCCGTGCCAGCCGCTCGACCTCGGCCGAGGCGGGGGCCAGCCGGAACGCCAGCCAGAACAGCGGCGCCTGCAGCAGGATCGCGGCCAGCCCCGCCGCCGCCCCGATCATCAGCGCCCGCAGCAGGATCGCGCCAGTCTCGGCCGCGTCGCCCGCGCCGCGCGCCTGCGCCACCATGCCCGAGGTGCCCATCCTGAGGAAGCCGAAGATCCAGTAGACCGAGGCGAGCACCACCGACCCCAGCCCGACCGCCCCGATCGGCGCCGCCTGCCCCAACTGGCCCACCACGCCGGTATCGACCGCGCCCAACAGCGGAATCGTCGCGTTCGACAGCACGATCGGCAGCGCGATCGCCAGCACCCGCCGGTGCGTCAGCCGCAGTTCAGCCATGGCGCTTACACATCGCGGGCGGGCATCAGGAAATGCCCCGTCGCCTGCGCGAACAACCGCGAGCGGTTGTCCTGCCAGGCCTCGACATGCACGCTCGCATAGCGCCGCCCGGACCGGTTGATCCGCGCCCGCGCATAGGCATCGCGCGGCAACCCGGTCCGCAGGTAGTCCACCGTGAAGTCGATCGTCTTCGGCAGCCGCGGAATATGCGTCGAGTGCAGCGTGGTGGGGTCCAGCCGCCCCGCCTCCATGTCTTCCCACAGCGCCGCCCAGGCCAGTTCGATGATCGCCGTGACCTCCAGAAACGCCGCAGTGCCACCGCCATGCAGCGCGGGCAGGATCGGGTTGCCGATCAGCTTGTCGGAATAGGGCAGGATCGCGGTCAGCTCATCCCCGCGACGGTCGAACTCGACGCCGAGGAACTGGATATAGGGCACCCCGTTCACCAGCGCATGCAGCGCCGCATCGCGGCGCTGCTTGATCACCTGCACGGGCTCGTGCTTGGGACGGGTCATGGCGCGCGCTCCACGGTAAAGGCGCCGCTGGCGCTGGCCACCGGGCGCGTGTCGTCGTCGTCCGTCGCGGTTGCGCGCACAAAGGCCACGGTGCGGGTGACATGATAACACTCGGCGCGCGCACGGATGCGCTGCCCCGGCGCCGCGGGGCGCATGTAGTCGATGCGAAGGTCGATGGTCGCCGTCCCCGCCGCGCCGGTCGGGTGGTTCATCACCGCCGCCCCGCAGCAGGTATCCATCAGCGCAAAGACCGCGCCGCCATGAATCACGCCGCTTGCCGGATCGCCGATGAAGCGTTCGTCATAGGCCATCGACAGTTCGACGGCCCCCTCGCCCACCGTTTCCAGCCGCATCCCCAGCGCCCGCGCATGGGGAATCGCCTCGATGAACTGTCGCGCGATGCGCGTGCGCTGGTCGGTCATGCCGCTGTCTCCCGTTCGCCATTCCGTTATTCGCCCTCGCCCCCGGCGCCGCAAGACCCATTTGCGCGCGCCGATTGCATGGGGCGGCGCAAGCGGCTAGCCTGAGCCCAGGAGGGACCGATGGCCGATGCCCGGATCAGCTTCAAGGACATGTGCGCCCGTTTCGACGCGACGCCGCGCACGTTGCGCTACTACGAATACATCGAGTTGCTGTCGCCGCAGAAAGAGGGTCGCGCCCGCTTCTACGGCCCGCGCGAGGTGGCGCGGATGACGCTGATCCTGCGCGGCCGCCGATTCGGCTTTTCCCTGGAGGAAATCCGCCAGTGGCTGGAACTTTACGGCATGCGTGGCACTCTCCCGCAGATGGAGGCCTGGATCGGGCTGGCCGATCGCCAGCTTGACGTGCTTGCCGGCCAGAAGGCGGAACTGGAGGCAACGATCGCCGACCTGCGCGCACTGCGCGACCAGACGGCGGAAACCCTCGCGGCGGGTTCGCCCGGACCCGCCTGATCTTCGGTTCAAGAATATCGCGCGGGGGTGAGAAGCGCCCGGAAGCGCCCCAGTGGGGCGTTTCAGCGACGAACGCCCGCCCCGTGGGCGGGCTGGGGGCGCGAAGCCCCCGCGAGGCCAGCCGCCGTCACTCGCCGCGCAGGATCGAGGCCAGCGGCTTGAACATGTCCGCGTTGGCCGCGATGATCGCGCCCTTTTCCAGCATGTCGTCGCCCTCGCGCACCGGGCCGACGATGCCGCCCGCCTCGCGCACCAGGATGATTCCGGCCGCAATGTCCCAGCTGTGCAGCCCGCGTTCCCAGAAGCCGTCATACCGCCCCGCCGCGACATAGGCGAGGTCGAGCGCCGCCGCCCCCCAGCGCCGCACACCGGCACAGGCGGGCATCAGGCGGCCCAGGTCCTGCAGCGTCGCGGGCAGGGTCGAGCGTCCGCCGAACGGAATGCCGGTGGCGAAGATGCACTCGATCATCTTGGTGCGCCCCGAAACGCGCAGCCGCTGCTGGTTCATCCAGGCGCCCTGGCCCTTTTCGGCCACGAACATCTCGTCCTTCGCAGCGTCAAAGACCACGCCCGAAACGATCTCGCCCTTGTGCTCCAGCGCGATCGACACCGCCCAGTGCGGCAGCCCGTGCAGGAAGTTCGTGGTGCCGTCCAGCGGATCGACGATCCAGCGCCGCGTCGGGTCGGCCCCCTCGACCGCGTCGCTTTCCTCGCCGACCCAGCCATAGGTCGGCCGCGCGGCCATCAGGTCTTCGCGGATCATCGCCTCGGCGGCCATGTCGGCCCGCGACACGAAATCGCCCGGCCCTTTGGAGGACACCTGCAGGTTCTCGACCTCGCGGAAGTCCTTCACGAGGCTGCGGCCCGCCTTGCGGGCGGCCTTCATCATCAGGTTGAGGTTCGCGCTGCCTTGCATCGGGGGCTCCAGATCGGTCAGCGGGAGCGTATAGGCGGGATGCGCAGCGAAGGGAAGGGGCCAGCCCACCGCCGCGAACAGTCACACGCGGGGCCGGGTGCATTGCTGCGGCAGGACGCCGCCAATACGCAGAAAAACACCCCCAAACCCACTTGAGCGGGCTTGGGGGTGGGTAGGTCACGGACATCAAAGGCTCATCGAAGAACCCGCATCACGTGTATCCCGGCAGTTGCCTGTTTCAGTTCTTGGCCATCGTGACGGTCGAGTTGGTCGACGTCGTGGACTTGTTCGACAGAACCGCCACCAGCAAGAGAATTCCCAAGCCGGCCGCGACCATTTCCGGGCTCAGGCTGCTGGCCGGAGCGACGGGCGTGGTCTGCACGACTGCAGGCTCCTGCTCGACGACGACCTTGTTCAGGTTCCCGGCGAACACCGACGAAGCTGCAAGCGAAGCGGTCATCGCGCACACAATCAGCATTTTCATTCGAGTCTCTCCAATCATCCAAGGGGTGCAGACATCCAAGGCGCTGCTGCGATTTTGAATACCACGTATCTGATCAATATGCGAATCGGGCCGCCGATGCAACACAGCGATGTGCTCGCGTCGCCTGAATAGGGCCCGTCCATCCGGATCCGCGTTGGTTCGGTGTGCCGCTCCGCCGCCGGGGCCCACCCTGCGGCGCGGCCCGGTCCCGTGCCACCGTGCGCCTCACCCGCGCTGCAACTTCACCGGCTCGCTGCGCCCCAGCCGCAGGAAATGCGCCATGAAGGGCTTGGTTGCGTCCTCGTCGCGCGTCGCGGCGTATAGCCGCTTGACCAGCCCGGCCTCGGTCACCGGCCGCGTCACATAGTCGGCGTTGGTCCGGACCTGGCGCACCACCCAGTCGGGCAGCACAGCCACGCCGCGGTTGGCCGCCACCAGCATCAGGATCACCGCCGTCAGTTCCACCTGCCGCACCCCGCGCGGCTCCACTTTCGCGGGGGTCAGCAACTCGCTGAAGATATCCAGCCGGGCGCGGTCCACCGGATAGGTGATCAGGATCTGGTCGCGAAAGTCCTCTGCCACCACGAAAGGCTTTTCCGCCAGCGGGTTCTGCGACGAGGCCACGAACACCGGCGCGTAATCGAACAGCGGGTTGAAGATCACGCCCGGCAGGTCTTCGGGGTCGGACGAGACCACCAGATCGACCTCTTCGCGCATCAGGGCGGGCAGCGCACCGAAGGCCAGACCGGGGCGGATATCCACGTCGATCTCGGGCCAGGCGTGGCGGAACTTTTCCAGCACCGGGAACAGCCAGTCGAAACAGGCATGACACTCGATCGCGATGTGAAGCCGCCCGGATTTGCCCGATTGCAGCGCGCGAAACTCCTCGTCCAGCGCGTCGATCTCGGGCAGCACCTTCTCGGCCACCCTGAGCAGGCGCATCCCCGCCGCCGACAGCTTCAGCGGCTTGGAGCGGCGCACGAATAGCTCGACCCCGGCCTGATCCTCCAACCCCTTGATCTGGTGTGACAAAGCCGACTGCGTCATGTTCATCATATCGGCCGCTCGGGCCAGACCGCCGGCATCATGGATCGCCTTGATGGATCGAAGGTGGCGGAATTCCAGATGCATCCTGCTGTCGTCCTCATGTTGATGATGAAGATTATGAATTTGTCTCACATCCCGCAAGGTGCGAAAAGAAGGGCAACCAAGGAGTCGCCCATGCCCGTTCCCGCCGTGTCCTTCGAGTTCTTCCCGCCGCAATCGCTGGAGGCGAGCTTCCGGCTGTGGGAAACCGTCCAGATGCTGGCGCCGCTGCGGCCCGAGTTCGTCTCGGTCACCTATGGCGCGGGCGGCACCACCCGCAAGCTGACGCATGAGGCGGTGACCACGATCGGCAAGGCCACCGGCCTGAAGGTTGCCGCGCACCTGACCTGCGTCGATGCGACGCGGGCCGAGACGCTGGTGATCGCCGAGAGCTATGCCGCCGAGGGCATCACCGACATCGTGGCGCTGCGCGGCGATGCGCCGAAGGGTGCCAGCCGTTTCACGCCCTACCCCGACGGCTTCGCGAACGCGGTCGAACTGATCGAGGCGCTGGCCGAAACCGGCAAGTTCACGCTTCGCGTCGGCGCCTATCCCGACCGCCACCCCGAGGCCGCCGACGACCGCGCCGACGTGCGCTGGCTGAAACGCAAGATCGACGCGGGCGCGAGCGCCGCCATCACCCAGTTCTTCTTCGAGCCGGAAACCTTCCTGCGCTTCCGCGATGCCTGTGCCGCCGAGGGCATCACCGCCCCGATCATCCCCGGCATCCTGCCGATCGAGAACTGGGACGGCGTGAAGAAATTCGCCGCCCGCTGCGGCACCGCGATCCCGGCATGGCTGGATGACGCCTTCGCCCATGCCAAACGCGACGGGCGCGAGGAATTGCTGGCCACCGCCCTTTGCGCCGAGTTGTGCGACACGCTGATCGGCGAGGGCGTCGAAGACCTGCACTTCTACACCCTGAACCGCCCGCACCTGACCCGCGATGTCTGCCACGCGCTGGGGCTCTCTCCGGATGTCGCGCTGGAAAAGGTCGCCTGAGGCCAAGGCACCCGCACTCCCGGCTTGCAGGCGCGGCCCCTGTCCGCGCCGCGCGAGAATACTCGGGCCGCACCTTCGGGCGCGGCCTCTTTTCTTCCGCAACGCCGGAAATCCGCCTAGGGTCCGCAGCATGGAGGTGCCCATGCCCGACCCGTCCCCACCCGACCGCGCCACGGTCCTGTCGCTGTCCGGGCTCGACTATATGCGCGGGATGCTGGCGGGCCGCTTCCCGCGCGCGCCCATCGCCGGCACGCTGAACTTCCGCCTGCACGCCGTCGATCCCGGCCGCGTCGCCTTCCGGGGCAGCCCGCTGGCCGCGCACGGCAACCCCTTTGGCGCGGCGCATGGCGGCTGGTATGGCGCCATCCTCGACAGTGCGCTGGGCTGCGCGGTGATGACGGTGGTGCCGCAGGGATCGGTTTACACCACGCTGGAATACAAGGTGAACATCATCCGCGCCCTCCCGCTGGGCACGTCGGCCGAGGCTTTGGCCACGGTCGCCCACGCTGGCCGCAGCACCGTCGTCGCCACCGCCGAATTGCGCGGGCTGGAGGACGGGCGGCTTTACGCCACCGGCTCCACCACCTGCCTGATCATGACCGGCTGAGCGGCGCCGCCCGCCCCGCAAGCCCGCGGTAGGCCCGCCGCCACCACGGCTGGCTGTGGGCCTCGAACCAGGCCGCGGCGCTGGGATGCACCGCCTCGGACGGGTCGGCACCCACCGGCCGCCGCCGCCGCGTCAGAAAGAGCTTGCCCGACCCGTTCCAGGTGCCCAGCATCGGCGCATCCGGATCGCAGGAAAACCGCGCCCGCCAATCTTCGGGCAGCGGCATCCCGGCCCCCGCCGCCTTGTCGAGCATCCAGACCAGCGGGATGTTCGCCAACGGCCGCGCCTGCCCATAGCGCCCGAGCATTCCGCCCACGTCGCCATGCGCGCCGCGAAACCAGACCTGTTCCACCCGGCCCGGCCAGTCGTCGCGGCTTTCCCACAGCACCGGCGCAAAGGCCACCCGCGTCTCGTCCAGCGCCAGCGCGTGAAAGCCGCGCCGGATGGCGGGCCCGAGGTTATGGTTGTGGAAGGCGTGCCGGGGCTGGCTGTAGCGGCGCAGCACCGGATAGGGCAGCCCCAGCGCCTTCACCGTATCCCAGACCCCGACCATCTCGATCTCGATCCGGTGATGGCAGTAAAGCCGCGAGAAGGCCGCCGCCGCCGCACTGTCGGGCGTCAATTGATAGTGCCGGTAGGCCATCACCACGTTGCGCACCGTAGCCTCGTCCGCGCGCAGGAGGCCGACCCGGTCCATCACCCCCGCCAGCGAGCGCACCGCATAGGCGCCACGCGAATAGCCCAGCAGAAAGATGCGGTCGCCGGGGCGATAGCGCGAGGCGAGGAACCCGTAGGCCCGCCGGATCTGGCGGTTGATCCCGCGCCCCTCCAGCACCTCGTGCGCCTGGGTCCAGGCCGTCCACTGGATGCCCGCCTCGTAATAGACCGAAATCCGGGCCGAGGGCGTCAATTCGCGCAGCAGACGGTAGGTCAGCCCGGCGTTCGTCTCCTGCCCCGGTGCAAGGCTGGACATCGTGCCGTCGAGGATCACCACATGATCGACCGCACCCCGCACCGGTGCCGCCTCGGGGCTGTGCGCCTCGATGCTGGGCGATTGCATCCAGCGGCTGATCCGATCCCGGAGCCGGCGCATGATCCGCGTCCTTCCTGCCCCGACCCTGTCGGGCGGGGAAGAGATCAGCTTAGCACAGGTCCAACCCGTTGCGCAGCGCACGTTTTTTTTGACGAAGGCATCACGCGGCCGACAGGATGCAGGTCGGCCGCGTTGAACCGGTCAGCCGCGCAGCGCCAGCACCGTCGCGAGGCCGAGGTCGCCAAAGCCGTTGAACCGCGTGTTGGTCGCCATCGAATAGGCGCCCATGCCGTGGAACAGCACATAGTCGCCTTCCTCCATGTCGCCCGGCAGCGCGATATCGCCCGGCAACCGGTCCACGCTGTCGCAAGTCGGCCCGAAGACGATGCGACCCACCGTTTCGCCGGCGCGGCGGGCGCCAGTGGGGCCGCGCACCTCGATCCGGTCGATCACGCCGATCATCGGCAGTTCGGTCAGCGCGCCGTAGACGCCGTCGTTCAGGAAGACGTGCAGCCCGTCGCGGATGCCGTTCACCCGCGCCGCCAGCACGAAGGCCTCGGCCACCAGGCCACGCCCCGGCTCGCAGATCAGCGCGGGGCGGTTGTCGCCAAACGCCTCGGTCGCCGCGCGGTCGATCAGCGCGAAGGTCGCTTCGATCCGCGGCATCACCTCGTTCAGGCGATGCGAGGGGAAGCCGCCGCCCACGTTCAGGCGCGCGATGGTGACGCCCGCGTTGTTGGAGATCTCGGCGGCGGTGCGGATATAGGTCTCCCAGGCCGCCGGGTCGGTGCATTGCGTGCCGGGGTGGAAGGTCAGCGAGGGGGTGAAGCCATAGCCCGCCGCTTCGCGCAGCAGATCGCTGGCCACTTCAACCGTCGCGCCGAACTTGGCGCCGAAGTTGTACGCCGCCCCCTGCACCGGCAGTTTGAAGCGCACCGAGATTTCGCAGCCCTCGGCGGGCACCATCTCGGCCAACTTCTTCAACTCGGAGTGGCTGTCGACCGAGTAGGACTTCACCTCCATCTCGACCGCCACGGCGATCTCGGACCGGGCGCGCACCGGGTTATTGTAGTGCAGCGCCGCATCGGGCACCAGGCGGCGGATCATGCGAATCTCTGCGGGCGAGGCCACATCGAAACCACGGATCCCGGCGGCGGCCAGGTTCTCGATCACGATCTCGTCGGGGTTCGACTTCACGGCATAGGTCACCAGACCCGGAAAGCCGTCAAGAAAGCGCCGCGCGGTGGCTTGCAGGACCGCGGGCGAGAAGAACATCACCGGCGCATCCGGTTGAGTCTTCGCAAGAAATTCGGACGGATTGGTCCATATCGTTTTCGAGAGCCCCATCGGCGGTGTCCTTTCATTGTGCCAACAGAGCGCAGCCTTCCCCAGCCCTGGAATACCAGTTCGGAGCCGCTTACGCGTTCAACCAAACCAGGCCAGGTGCGTATGAGCCGCCCTTTTCCTGAAAACGAAGTCTGCTGCATATGCGCGACAAGTTCACCGATGAAAAGAGTTGAATTGTGCGAAATTCCCGGCAGAATGACGAAAACCGAAGGCAGAATGATGGATGACCTCGACGACAAGCTTCTGGCGGCCCTTGCAGCGGATTCGAGCAATTCAACCTCGCGTCTTGCGCGGCGGTTCAAGGTGGCGCGATCGACCGTGCAGGCCCGGATCGAGCGGATGGAACGCACCGGCATCATCGCGGGCTATACCGTGCGGCTGGGCAATGTCGTGCTGGCGCGGCGCATCCGCGCCACCGTGCTGTTGCAGATCGAACCGCGCGGCGGCCCCACCATCCTGCAACGCCTGAAGGCGATGCCGGAGGTCGAACTGGCCCACACCACCACCGGCCGCTTCGACCTGATCCTGCAGGTCGCCGCGGAAACGACGCAGGAGCTTGACGGCGTGCTGGACCAGATCGGCGCCATTCCCGGCGTGCGCGGAACCGAAAGCCTGATCCAGCTTTCGACCCGGATCGACCGGGCGGTGTGAGGGCTACGGCACGGACTTCCCCGTTGTCAGCCCCTCCCGCCAGAGGCACCATTGCGCCAGCGCAACCCGGAGCCCCGCCATGACCGACTCATCCCACGGCCTGCCCTGCTGGTACGAACTGATGACGACCGACCTTGACGCCGCGCAGGGTTTCTACGGCGCGCTGATGGGCTGGACGGTCACCGACGCCGGGATGCCCGGCTTTGACTATCGGCTCGCCGCGGCGGCGGGCACGATGGTCGCCGGGATGATGGGCCCGGGCGATAGCGGGATGCCGCCGTTCTGGATGATCTACTTTGCCGCGGACGATTGCGACGCCACCGCCGCCGCGGCGCAAGCGGCGGGCGGCGCCGTCTACAAGGCCCCGGCCGACATTCCCGGCACCGGCCGCTTTGCCATCCTCGGCGATCCGCAGGGCGCCGCCTTCGGCATCCTGCAGCCGCTGCCCGGCGGCGCGGGTGGCGCCTTCGACCAGCGCAAACCCGGCCACGGCAACTGGAACGAGCTGATGACCGCCGACCCGGTTGCCGCGATGGCCTTCTATGGCACCCTCTTCGGCTGGACCGAGGCGCGGCAGTTCGACATGGGCCCGGCAGGCGCCTATCGCCTGATCGGCCACAAGGGCATCGAGATCGGCGGCATCTTCGGCCTGATGCCGGGGCTGGCGCGATCACACTGGCGGCCCTACTTCGGCCTGCCCTCCGCCTCGGCTGCCGTGGCGCAGATCACGGCCACCGGCGGCAAGCTGATCCGTGGCCCCGACGAGGTGCCGGGCGGCGCCTTCACCGTGCAGGCGACCGATCCGCAGGGCGCGGCCTTCGCGGTGGTCGGGCCGAAGTAGCGCACGCAAGCGGCGGGCGGGCGAGCGGGGGTTTCACACCCCCGCACCCCCGTGGGATACTTGAGGACCGAAAGTGCAGGGCGCCCCTGCGCAAGGGACCGGGCCCGAACGCTCTTGGCCTTGGGCGCGTCCTCCGGTAATCCGGTGCGCGAACAAGGAAAGACGATCCGATGCCGATGGAAAAGACCTTCGATGCCGCCGAGGCGGAGCCCCGCATCTATGGCGCGTGGGAACAGGCGGGCGCCTTCAAGGCGGGCGCGAACGCGAAACCGGGCGCCCAGCCGTTCTGCATCATGATCCCGCCGCCGAACGTCACCGGTTCGCTGCACATGGGGCACGCCTTCAACAACACGCTGCAGGACATCCTGACCCGCTGGCACCGGATGCGCGGCTTTGACACGCTGTGGCAACCCGGCACCGACCATGCCGGCATCGCAACGCAGATGGTAACGGAACGCGAGATGGCGAAGAACGGCGAGCCGTCGCGGCGCGAGATGGGGCGCGAGGCTTTTGTCCGCCGCGTCTGGCGGCAGAAGGTGCAATCGCGCGGCACCATCATCGGGCAACTGAAACGCCTTGGCGCCTCGGCCGACTGGTCGCGCGAGGCCTTCACGATGGGCGGCGCCGCGGGCGACCCCGAGGCGGGCAATGGCCCGAACTTCCACGATGCCGTCATCAAGGTCTTCGTCGATCTTTACAACAAGGGCTTCATCACCCGCGGCAAGCGGCTGGTGAACTGGGATCCGCATTTCGAGACCGCCATCTCGGACCTCGAGGTGGAGCAGGTCGAGGTCAACGGCAACCTCTGGCGCCTGCGCTACAAGCTGGCCGACGGCGCGACCTACGAACACCCGACCGCCTTCGACGACGACGGCCGCGCGACCGAATGGGAAACCCGCGATTACCTGACCGTCGCCACCACCCGCCCCGAAACCATGCTGGGCGACACCGGCGTCGCCGTCCACCCGACCGACATCCGCTATGAACACCTGATCGGCAAGCACGTGATCATGCCGGTCACCGGCCGCCGCATCCCGATCGTCGGCGACGCCTACGCCGACCCCGACAAGGGCACCGGCGCGGTCAAGATCACCCCGGCGCATGACTTCAACGACTGGGGCGTGGGTCAGCGCTGCGGCCTGCGCGTCATCAACATCATGGACACCCGCGCCGCCATCGCGCTGGACGGCAACGCCGATTTCGCCGAGGGCTGCCCCGCCGAAATGATCGCCGCCGCAGTCGAACTTTTCCACGGCCGCGACCGCTACGAGGCGCGCGACGCCCTCGTCACCCTCGCCGCCGACGAAGGCTGGCTCGACGGTATCGACGCCGACCGCCACATGGTCCCACACGGCGACCGCTCGAAGGTCGCCATCGAGCCCTTCCTGACCGACCAGTGGTTCGTCGCGACCGACAAGATCGTCGGCCCCGCCCTCGACGCCGTGCGCAATGGCGACACCGTGATCCTGCCCGAGCGCGACACCAAGACCTACTACCACTGGCTCGAAAACATCGAGCCCTGGTGCATCTCACGCCAACTCTGGTGGGGGCACCAGATCCCGGTGTGGTATGGGCCAAACTTCCCAAGAGGCGGCATCTCGAAGACGCAATCCCCCAATGACGGCAGTTTCCTCAGATTCGTTGGCGCGGACTTTTTTGAGATCAAGCGTCAGGCAGCAGCCTATTACGGCACTGACAACGTCATAGAGAACATAGAAGGAGTGGGCCGCGAGTTTGCTATTTCCAATGAACAGACAAACCGAACCATTCGCGTCGGATGGGATGTGGAAGAACTTGACGACGGTGCCTTCAAGGTAACTAGAGTTGGCTTGCAACGCGACCCCGACGTCCTCGACACCTGGTTCTCCTCCGGCCTCTGGCCCATCGGCACCCTCGGCTGGCCCGAGAACACCCCGGAGCTGCAAAAATACTTCCCCACCTCGGTCCTGGTGACCGGGTTCGACATCATCTTCTTCTGGGTCGCCCGGATGATGATGATGCAATTGGCCGTCGTGAACGAAGTGCCCTTCAAGACCGTCTACGTCCACGCCCTCGTGCGGGATGAGAAGGGCAAGAAGATGTCGAAGTCGCTCGGCAACGTGCTCGACCCGCTGGAACTGATCGACGAATACGGCGCCGACGCGGTGCGCTTCACCGTCACCGCGATGGCGGCGATGGGGCGCGATCTGAAACTCAGCACCCAGCGCATCGCCGGTTACCGCAACTTCGGCACCAAGCTCTGGAACGCCTGCCGGTTTGCCGAGATGAACGGGGTGTGGGACGGCCACGCTACCGCCCCGGTGCCGCAGCCCAAGGCCACCGTGAACCGCTGGATCATCGGCGAAACTGCCCGTGCCCGCGAGGCGGTCGATGAGGCGCTGACCGCCTTCCGCTTCGACGGCGCCGCCAACGCGCTTTACGCCTTCGTCTGGGGCAAGGTCTGCGACTGGTACGTCGAATTCGCCAAGCCCTTGTTCGACAGCGAGGACACCGCGACTGAGACCCGCGCAACGATGGCCTGGGTGCTGGACCAGTGCATGATCCTCCTGCACCCCATCATGCCCTTCGTCACCGAGGAGCTGTGGGGCACCACAGGCCAGCGCGCCAAGCCGCTGATCCACGCCGACTGGCCGACCTACGGCGCAAGCCTCATCGACCCGGCGGCCGACCGCGAGATGAACTGGGTGATCGCGCTGATCGAGGAAATCCGTTCCGCCCGCGCCCAGATGCACGTTCCGGTGGGGCTGAAGCTCGACATGCTGCAACTGTCGCTCGATGACACCGGCATGGCCGCCTGGTCGCGCAACGAGGCGCTGATCAAGCGGCTGGCCCGGATCGAAAGCCTGACCCCGGCGGCGCAGGCCCCCAAGGGCGCGCTGTCGATCGCGGTCGAAGGTGGCGCCTTCGCCATCCCGCTCGACGGCATCATCGACATCGCCGAGGAAAAGGCCCGGCTGGCCAAAACGCTGGAAAAGCTCGAAAAAGACCTGAACGGCCTGCGCGCCCGGCTTGGCAACCCCAAGTTCCTCGCCTCCGCCAAGGAAGAAGTGGTCGACGAAACCCGCGCCACGCTGGAACAGGGCGAGGACGAGGCGGCGAAGCTCAAGGCGGCCCTGCGGCGGCTGGCGGAGGTGGGGTGATGGCGGGGCGGATCGAACGTCTGCACGGCCGCTACCGCCTGATCGCGGCACCCTTGCGGGGCGAGCACATGGCCCGCGCGTTCCTGAAGGATGTCCAGGGCGGCCCGATCCAGGCCGAGACCCGGGGGGCCACCGCCGAGGCCGCGCTCGCCGCCCTTGGCCAGACCCTCGATGCCGCCGATGAGGCCGACCGCACGTCCCGCCGCCATGCTGAAGAGTTGCGCTTCGACGTTCCAACCGCCCGCGAATACGAACAGGCTCTGAAGGTCTGCACCGATGGCGGCAAGCACGGGGACGCCCTGCTCATCTTGCGCTATCTCGCCGCTGCGGGCGCGGAGGGTGCGACCAACGCCGCGCTCGGCCGGGCCGCGGGCAAGGCGGAGTTCGGCTATTCCGATCTCGCCCTCGGCACCTTGGGCGGCAAGGTCGCAGCCTACCTGTCGGTCCCCCTGCCGGCCCCGGTCTGGGATAAGCAGGGCCGCACGATGACCAGCTACATCCTCGCCGCCGGTCGCCAGCCGACCGCCGAGGGCGAGGTTACGATCCGCATGATCCACCTGGAGGTCGCGGAAGCCCTCACTCGCCTGTGACGGCCAGACCATCCGCGCCCCTTGCCCCTTCCCCGCACCGGGCGCATCCTGCCACTGTCCCACCCCGGAGGCCCCGATGACCGACCGCCTCTCCCGCCTCGCCGAAAGCCGCATCCGCAAGGCCGAGGCCGAGGGCCAGTTCCGCAACCTGCCCGGCGCGGGCAAACCGCTGCCCGACCGGCCCGGCGACGCCTTCACCGACCCCGGCGACGCGCTCGGCTACCGCATCATGGCCGAGGCAGGCGCGATCCCCGTGGAATTCCGCCTGAAAGCCGCCGCCGCCGCGCTGCGCGACCGCCTTTCCGCCACCACCGACCCGGCCGCGCGCAAGGCGCTGATGGCCGAGCTTGCCCAAGCTGAAATGAAGCAGGCCATCGCGGAAGAAGCGCGGCGCAAGTTCATGCGGTAGCGAGCCCCTCGCCCGGCCCTGTCATCCCCTGCACAAGCGGGGATCTCCCACCCGGCCGAGGCGGCCAAGCGCGGCGGGGCGGATGCGGTGTCCCTGTCATCCCCGCGCAAGCGGGGATCTCCCACCGGTTACGCGCCACTGACCGGAGTTCCCCGCGTTCGCGGGGATGACGCGCGGCCTTACGCCAGATCCGTCATCTTCAGCGGCATGTCGTCCTGCACCGGAACGGTCTGGCGCTCTATCATGCGGTGCACGCGCGGCGGCGCGGCGCCCCGGTGCAGCGCCAGCACGCGCTCCGTCACCTCGGCATCGGCCTTGGTGCGCCGCTCCTGATGGCGCACATAGTCCACCCAGGTCGGCACATGGTAGCTTTCGGTCCACAGTTCCGGACTTTCCAGATCGCGCAGCAGCGCCCATTGTCGCGCGCCGTCGCGGATGCGGATGCGGCGGCGCTGGCGCATCACGGCCAGGAATTCCTCCACGTCGCCCTGCGCGATCTCGTAGTCGATCATCACCAGCAGCGGCCCGCTGCGGTCCTTCAGGTCCAGCCGCAGCGCGGGCTCCTGCCAGCGGCCCAGCGGGTCCAGATCAAGGTTGTTGAACTCCGCCATCCCGAGCCAGCGCCCCGCCACCAGCCCCGCCACCAGCACCCCGCCCGAGGCCGCCAGCGACCAGACCGGCCCCTGCACATCGGCCAGCACGCCCCAGAGCCAACTGCCCAGCGCCATGGCGCCAAAGGTCGCCGTCTGGTAGAACGACAACGCCCGCCCGACCACCCAGCGCGGCGTCGAGAGCTGCACCGTCACGTTGAACAGCGACAGCGACAGCACCCAGCACGCCCCCGCCAGCGCCAGCGCGAGGCAACTGAGCGGGATCGACCGGCTTGCCGCCAACCCCTCGACTCCGAGCGCAAATCCCAGGAACGCAAGGCGCACCAGCGTCTCGTTGCGCAGCCGCGCCGAAAACCGGTTGCTTGCCAGCACCCCGCCAATCGCGCCCAGGCCGAATGCGCCCAGCAGCACCCCGTAAGTCAGCGCCGATCCGTGCAGCACATCCCGCGCCACCACTGGCAACAGCGCCAGCACCGACGAGGCCGCGATGCCGAACAACGCCCCGCGCGCCATCACCTTGATCAGCGCGGGTGACATCAAGACATAGCGCAGCCCCGCCGACAGCGCTGAAGGCAAGGGCTCGCGCGGCAACCGCCGCTCTTTCACCGGCGGTTTCCAGCGCAACAGCGCCCAGACCAGCGCGATGTAGCTGACCGCGTTCACCCCGAAAGCCGCCCCCGCCCCCGCCAGCGCGACGATCGCGCCGCCCAGCGCCGGGCCGATCGAGCGCATCAGGTTGAACCCCATGCTGTTCAACCCCACCGCGCCGCGCACATCCGCCCGCGGCACGATATCACCGACCGAGGCCTGCCAGGCCGGGTTCGACAGCGCGCCGCCGGCCCCGATCAGAAAGGTGAACCCCAGGATCACCCAGGCTGTCACCATCCCGCCATAGGCCATTGCTGCCAGCACCGCCGAGACCACCAGCATGAAGCTCTGCGCCCAGATCATGATCGTTCTGCGGTCGAAGTTGTCCGCCAGCGCCCCGGCCAGAAGCGAGAAGGCCATATAGGGCAAGACGTTGGCCGCCTGCACCAAGGCCACCATTCCGTTCGAGGCGGCAAGCTCGGTCATCAGCCAGCCCGCCCCCACGCCCTGGATCAGGCTGCCGAGGTTCGAGATATTGTTGCCGATCCAGAGATCGCGGAAAGTCCGGTTAGCCAGCGGTGCCAGCACGTGCTGGCGGTTTCCCGGTGTCGTTTCAGGGTTCATCGTCACAAGCCTCCGCCCATTGATATGACGCCGCAGGGCCGGGAACCTCAACCCCCCAAACCGCCTTGCCGGGCCGCGCGAAATCCGCTTGAGTGCCTCCATGACCGGCCCACGCTTCACACCCCTCGCGGACAGCCTGCCCGCCACCGTGCCCTTCGTCGGGCCCGAGACGCAGGAGCGCGCCCGCGGCCGCGCCTTCGTGGCCCGGCTTGGCGCCAACGAAAACGTCTTCGGCCCCTCGCCGCGTGCCATCGCCGCGATGCGGGCGGCTGCCGCCGACAGCTGGATGTATGGCGACCCCGAAAACCACGACCTGCGCGTGGCGCTCGCCGCCCACCACGGCGTCGCGCCCGCCAACGTCATGGTCGGCGAAGGCATCGACGGCTTGCTGGGCTACCTCGTCCGCCTCACGGTCGGCCCCGGCGACCCGGTCGTCACCTCGGACGGCGCCTATCCCACCTTCGCCTTCCACGTCACGGGCTTCGGCGGCACGCTGCACAAGGTGCCCTACCGGGGCGACAGCGAAGACCCCGAGGCCCTGATCGCCCGCGCCACCGCGACCCGCGCAAAGCTCATCTACCTCGCCAATCCCGACAACCCGATGGGCAGCGCCCACCCCGCCGCCACGATCGCGGCGATGGTGGACCGGGTGCCCGACGGCACCCTTCTGATCCTGGACGAGGCCTATGTCGACCTCGCCCCCGACGGCACCGCCCCGGCAATCGACGCCGAAGACCCCCGCGTGATCCGGATGCGAACGTTTTCAAAGGGTTACGGCATGGCAGGCGCCCGCGTCGGCTATGCGATCGGCGCCGCGCCGGTCATCCAGGCCTTCGACAAGATCCGCAACCACTTCGGGATGAGCCGCATCTCGCAGGCCGGCGCCCTCGCCGCCCTCGCCGATCAGCCCTACCTTCTGGACGTGAAGGCCAAAGTCGCCCGCGCCCGCGACCGCATCGCCGCTATCGCCCGCGCCAACGGCCTGACGCCGCTGCCCTCCGCCACCAACTTCGTGGCGATCGACTGCGGGCAGGATGGCGCCTTCGCCCGCCGCACGCTTCAGGCCCTGATCGCGCGCGACATCTTCGTGCGGATGCCCTTCGTCGCCCCGCAGGACCGCTGCATCCGCATCAGTTGCGGCACCGACCCGATGCTCGATGCGCTTGCCGCCGCCCTGCCCGAGGCGCTCGCCGCGGCGCGCGCGGGCTGATCCGCCTCACGCCGATGTGATTTTCCTTCCAGTGGCCGGAAGGCGCCATCCCCGGCGCCGTATCCCGGATCAGGAGCCCCCGATGACCCGCGCCTTCGCCCTTGCCGCCCTGCTTGCCCTCACGGGCACCGCCCATGCCGACACCGATACGGCAATGGGTGGCATGATGATGACCGCCCCCGTCGGCGCCTCCGACGCCACGAAGGGGTTCGTCGATGCGATGAACCGCATGTCGATGGGCATGGCCGTGCCGTTCACCGGCAATCCCGACGTCGATTTCATCGCCGGGATGATGCCGCACCACCAGGGTGCCATCGACGCCGCCCGGATTGAACTGCACTACGGCACCGACCCCGAGGCCCGTGCCTTCGCCCAGAAGGTGATCGACGCGCAAGAGGCCGAGATCGCCTGGATGAAGGACTGGATGGCCAAGCACGGCCACTGACCGCCGCCGTCAACCTCGGCGCGGCGCCCCCTCACTTTCGGTCTGCAAGTATCCCGGGGGAGTCGCCGCGGGCGACGGGGGCAGAGCCCCCGCTCTTCACGCCCCGGCCACCACCCCCGCCGCCGCCGCCAGCGCGCCCGGCCCGTGCGGCACGCCCAGCGCCAGCATCCCGGCCTCCATCACCGCCAGCACGCCCAGCGTCATGTGGGCATTCACATGGCCCATGTGCGCCACCCGCAGAAAACCGTGATAGGCCGGGTCAGACGAGTCCGCCATGCCCAGCCCGATGCCGAGCGTCACCCCCGCCTCGCGTTCGGTCCAGCGGCGCAGGTCGGTGGCGTGGGGCGCCCCCAGCCGCGCGGCGGTAACCGAATGGCCGCGGAACGCCGGATCGGCCACGTTCAGCGCGATCGCCGGGTTGCCCGCGCCCCAGGCGTCGAACGCCGCCCAGACGCTGCGCGCCAGCACCGCGTGGCGGGCCCAGGCCGCGTCCAGCCCCTCCTCGTGCAGCAGCATCGTCAGCGCCTCGGCCAGCCCGTAAAGGTGCTGCGTCGGCGCGGTGCCGCAGAAATACTGCCAGTATTCCTGCGGCGCGGCGCGCGGGGTCCAGTCCCAGTAGGGCGTGCAGAGATCGCCCCCCCTGCAGCGATCCTTCGCCTTGTCCGAGAACCACAGGAACCCCAGCCCCGGCGGCGTCATCAGCCCCTTCTGGCTGGCGGCGACCAGCAGATCGACGCCCCAGGCGTCCATCCGCATCTCGTCGCAACCGAGCGAGGCGACCGCATCCACCGCCAGCAGCGCCGGGTGACCCACCGCATCCAGCACCGCCCGCAGACCCGCGATGTCGGTCTTCACTGAGCTTGCGGTATCGACATGCGTCGCCAGCAGCGCCTTGATCGCGTGGCCGGTGTCCGCCCGCAACGCCGCCTCGACCCGGTCCATGTTCACCGGCGCCGACCTGCCGAAATCCATCAGCTCGACCGCCACGCCCATCCGCCGCGCCGACTCGGCCCAGCCGATGCCGAACCGACCCGTGGCCAGCACCAGTGCCTTGTCGCCGCGTGAAAAGAGGTTGGCGTTCGCCGCCTCCCAGGCGCCGTGCCCGTTGACGATGTAGATCGCCACATGCGCGCCGGTGCCCGCCACCGCCTTCAGGTCAACCGCCACCTTCGCGGTCAGGTCATGCAACTGCCCCTCGTAGATGTTGGGCGAGGGCCGGTGCATCGCGGCCAGCACCCGGTCGGGCACGACCGAGGGGCCGGGAATGGCAAGGTAGGGGCGACCGTTTGCAAGGCTCATCACAGACTCCATCGGGGAACCCGTCGGAGGTAGGCCCGCCGCCGCCCGGCGTCAATCGGGTGCCTTGCTTGCCTGCCCCCGCGTTTCCCGCTAGACCGCGCGGCAATGGAAACCCCAGGGTGGCCCCGCGCATGTCTCCGTTTCCCCTGACCCCGGCCAAAGGCCGCGCCCCGGCGTGACGGCGGCGCAGCTTCTCCGCTGGATGTGGCGCGACTATCTGCGCCCGCATATCCCGATCCTCGCCGTCGCGCTGGTGCTGATGAGCATCGAGGGCGGCACCCAAGGCGCGCTGTCCTACCTGATCCAGCCGATGTTCGACCGCATCACCGTTGGCGGCCATGCCAGCGACGTGGTCTGGGTCGCGCTCGCGGTCAGCGGGGTGTTCCTGCTGCGCGCGCTGTCGGGCTTCGCCCAGCGCGTGCTGATGGCGATGGCGGGCGAGCGCTTCGTGGCCGCGATGCAGACCGACCTCCTGGCGCACCTGATGCGGCTGGACCAGAGCTTTCACCAGACCCAATCGCCCGGCGCGCTGATCGAACGGGTGCGCGGCGACACCGCCACGCTGCGGATGCTGTGGGGCACGGTGCTGTCGGCGGTCGGGCGCGATGTGGTGGCGCTGCTGTCGCTGCTCGGGGTGGCGCTGTCGGTCGACTGGCGCTGGACGCTGATCGCCGTCGCGGGCGCGCCGCTGCTGGTCTGGCCGATCACCCGGCTGCAACAGGTGGTGCGCCGCACCAGCCGCGCGGCGCGCGAAACCGCCTCGCGCATCTCGACCCGTCTGGACGAGATCTTCCACGGCATGGCGACGATCCAGTTGACCGGCACCGAGGCGCGCGAAGGCGGCCGCTTCCGCGCCGAAGTCAATGATTACGTCCACGCCCAGATCCGGGCCGAGGCGGGATCGGCGGGCATTCCGGCGATGATGGACGTGGTGGCCGCCATCGGCTTTGCCGGCGTGCTGACCTATGGCGGGATGCAGATCATCCACGGCGAAAAGACCATGGGCGAGTTCATGAGCTTCTTCACCGCCATCGCGCTGCTGTTCGAGCCGATGCGCCGCCTCGGCTCGGTCTCCGGCGCTTGGCAGGTGGCGCGCGCCAGCCTCGAACGCATCCGGTCGCTGTTCGACGCGGCGCCGCGCATCGTCACCCCCGCCGCGCCGGACCCGCTGCCCACCCGGATGCGGATCGAGATCGACGCCGTCACCTTCGGCTATGGCCGCGAACCCGTGCTGCACGGCCTCAGCTTCACCGCCGAGGCGGGCCAGACCACCGCCCTCGTCGGCCCCTCGGGCGCCGGGAAAAGCACCGTCTTCGGCCTGCTGTCGCGCCTTGCCGACCCGCAGGGGGGCGCCATCCGCATCGGCGGGCGCGACCTGCGGCGGCTGGAACTGGCCGGGCTGCGCGGCCTGTTCTCGGTGGTGTCGCAGGACAGCGCGCTGTTTGACGAGACGATCCGCGACAACATCCTGATGGGCCGCCAAGGCGTGTCCGAGGCGCGGCTGGCCGAGGTGCTGGAGGCCGCCCATATCCGCGAATTCGTCGCCGGTCTGCCGCAGGGCCTCGACACGCCGGCGGGCCCGCGCGGCTCGGGCCTGTCGGGCGGCCAGCGGCAGCGGGTGGCGATCGCGCGGGCGCTGCTGCGCGACGCGCCGATCCTGTTGCTGGACGAGGCAACCTCGGCGCTGGACGCGCAATCCGAAACCTATGTGCAGGAGGCGCTCGGAAAGCTTCAGAAGGGCCGCACCACGCTGGTGATCGCGCACCGTCTGGCCACCGTGCGCGATGCCGACAAGATCGTGGTGCTCGATCACGGCCGCGTCGTCGATCAGGGCACGCATGAGGATCTGATCGCCCGCAGCGGGGTCTATGCAGACCTTTACCGGTTGCAGTTCCGCACCGAGGCCGCCCCCTAGCGACCCGCCCGCCTGAGCGCGGTTGCCGGTGCCGCAAGGTAAACCCCCTGCGGCACCAGCAGCCACGGCCGCCCCGGCCAATACCGGCGCCAACCGGCCAGCGGCCGCGCCGCAATCGTTCCCGCCTGCCCCGCGCGCCGTTCCAGATGCCGCAGCACCTCGCCGGTCCAGCCCGGCACCGGCAGGCTCGCCGCCGAAGGAAACAGCAGCCACTCGCCCGACGCCGCCGCCGCACCCTGCGCCAGCGCGGCGCCACGGTTGCGCGGCCCGGCCAGCACTTCGGCGCCCGCCTCGGCCGCGATCCTGGGCGTCGCATCGGACGATCCGCCATCGACCAGGATCAGCTCGCGCAGCAGCCCCTCGGCCAGCGCCTCGCCCAGCACGGCCAACTGCCGCGGCAGCACCCGTTCGGCGTTCCAGACCGCCATCACGACCGAGATCGGCGCGCGCATCTTCCCCGCTCCCTGTTGCGGCCTCTGCCCCATGCTATATGTCTTGGGACCGACCTAGGGGAGAGCGAAATGACAGGCGAACGCGCCGACGACCGCCGGGTTTACCGCATCACCGGGGCGGACCGCGAGACCTTCCTGCAGGGCCTCGTCACGAACGACACCCGCCGCCTGGCCGAGGGGCCGGTCTACGCCGCGCTGCTGACCGCGCAGGGCAAGTATCTGGCTGATTTCCTGCTGATCGCGCAGGGCGACGCCGTTCTGCTCGACGTGAAGGACACCCTCGCCGAGGGGCTGGTGCGCCGCCTGACGATGTACCGCCTGCGCGCCGACGTGCAGATCGCCCCCGCCGCGCTGCACGTTCAACGCGGGCTGGGCCCGGCGCCCGCAGGCGCGGTGGCCGACCCGCGCCACCCGTCGCTTGGCTGGCGGCTTTACAGCGACACCCCCGGCGCCGATCCGGTCATCGACTGGGACGCGATCCGGGTGGAGCACCTGATCCCGGAAACCGGGGCCGAGCTGATCCCCGACGACAGCTATATCCTCGAAGCCGGGTTCGAGCGCCTGCACGGCGTCGACTTCCGCAAGGGCTGCTACGTCGGGCAAGAGGTCACGGCGCGGATGAAGCACAAGACCGAGTTGCGCAAGGGCCTTGCCCGCGTCGCGGTGGACGGCGAGGCGGCGCTCGGCACACCGATCCTGTCGGACGGCAAGGAGGCGGGCACGCTTTTCACTCGCGCGGGAAACCGGGCACTGGCCTGGCTGCGCTTCGATCGGGCGGAAGGCGCGATGACGGCGGGCGGCGCGCGGGTGGTCTGGCTGCGCGCCTGAAAGTGGGGGGCGCTGCCCCCCGTCGCCTGCGGCGCCTCCCCCCGGGATGCTTGCGAACGGAAGACTGGCAGGCGCGCCTTTCTTCCGTTCTCAAGTATCGCGGGGTCCGGGGCAGAGCCCCGGAGGCTTGCCGCGGTATCACGCTGTCGGGACAAGCGGCCTCAGATCAGGGGGGCATCGGCGAGAATGATCGCGGGGCGCAGCCCGGCCTTGGCCATCAGCGCGGCCGAGGCGTCGTTCCAGGCCCAGTAGCTGGTCGCCCAGACCGTCGAGCCCTCGGCCAGGAAGCGCGCCCGGACGGCCTGCACCAGCGCCAGCCCCACGCCGCGCCGCCGCGCCGCTTCGGCCACCGCGACGTGATGCAGGAAGCCGCGGGTGCGGGCGTGATGCAGGGCATGGGCCTCGATCCGCTGCACCTCACACAGCGCGTAACCGATCACCGCCCCGTCCGCCTCGGCCAGCAGCGCGAACCAGCCGGGCCGGGCGAGCGTCTCGGCGAAATGGGCGGTGACTGCGGCGGCGTTTGCCTCGGCCGGGAAGATGTCGGGGCGGCGGGCTGCGTGCAGGCGTTGCATCCCGGCGTTCAGCGGCACCAGCAGCGCTGCCTCGGAAGGATCAATCCGTCGGATCAGCATGTCAGGTCTCTCCCGGTCGGCTCCGGAGAGAAAGGAAACCGGCCCGCCCCCGGACAGGAAGGCGCGCCACCGCCCGCGATCAGGCGCGTTCGGAATATTCCATCAGTTCGGTGTGCACGATGATATCCTCGTCGGGCCCGATGAAGGGCGGAATCATGATCCGCACGCCATTGTCGAGGATCGCAGGCTTGAAGCTGTTCGCCGCGGTCTGACCCTTCTGCACCGGCTCGGTCTCGATCACCTTGCAGGTGACCTTCTGCGGCAATTTCAGCGACAGCGCCTCGTCGCCATAATACTGGATCGTCGCGATCATGCCGTCCTGCAGGAACGGGCGGCGGTCGCCAAGCAGATCGGCCGACAATTCGATCTGTTCGTAGGTCTCGTTGTCCATGAACACCAGCATGCCGTCGGTTTCATAGAGGAATTGCTGTTCCTTCATCTCCAGTTCGACCGCCTCGACCTTGTCTTCCGAGCGGAACCGTTCGTTCAGCTTGCGCCCGTCGCGCAGGTTCTTCAGTTCCACCTGCGCGAAGGCGCCGCCCTTGCCGGGCTTGACGTGGTTCACCTTGACCGCGCCCCACAGGCCGCCGTCGTGGTCCAGCACGAAACCCGGCTTGATCTCGTTGCCGTTGATCTTGGGCATGTCGGAAAACCTTGCCAGAGGATTGATCGGAATTGGGGGGCACCTATATCTCGGGGGCATTGCGCTGGCAAGGCGACAAGATACGGTAGGCATCAGCCCGAGCCATGATCAGGGCGCATAGCAGGCATTCCGGAACAGGGATACCGAATCGTTTCGAAAACGCCATATTCCCCGAACGCCGGAAAACGCAAGAGCAAGAAAAAAAGGACTGCAACATGGTCGATTTCGTTGACGGCACGGCATTCAACCACGAACAGGGCCAGCGTTCGCGCAAGCTGTTTGCGGCCGTCGTGCTCGCCGCACTGGACGATGCGATTGCCGATGACAAGAAATACGGCAACGGGCCGGAGCAGATCGCCCGCTGGGCGCGGTCGCGCGACGGGCGTGAAGTCTTGTCCTGTGCCGGGATCGACCCGAATGAGCGCGTCGTGAAGGGGCTGATGGAGTTCGTGTCGAAGGGTGTGCGCACCTCGGTCGCGCTGTCGCGCGAGGAAAGCGAACGTCGCCACGCGATGGATATGGACCAGGCCGAAGCCGCCTGAGGTCCGCAAGGGCCACACCGCTCGACGCGCCCGCTCTGGGCGCGTTTTGCATTTCCGGGGGCTGGCGATGACGCGCGCGATCATGATCCAGGGCACCGGGTCCGACGTCGGCAAGTCGATGATCGTCGCCGGGCTGGCGCGCGCCTTCAGCAAGGCCGGGCTTTCCGTGCGCCCGTTCAAGCCGCAGAACATGTCGAACAACGCCGCCGTCACCGCCGATGGCGGCGAGATCGGGCGGGCGCAGGCGCTGCAGGCGCGCGCGGCCGGCGTCGCGCCGAGCGTGCACATGAACCCGGTGCTGCTGAAACCCGAAAGCGATACCGGCGCACAGGTCATCGTGCAGGGCCGCCGGGCGGGCAGCCTCAAGGCGTCGGACTGGATGGGCAAACGGCCCGACCTGCTGCCAGTGGTGCTGGACAGCTTCGCCCGGGTCGCGGCGGGCGCCGATCTGGTGATCGTCGAGGGCGCGGGCAGCCCGGCCGAGGTGAACCTGAGGGCCGGCGACATCGCCAACATGGGCTTTGCCCGTGCGGCCGGGGTGCCGGTGGTGCTGCTGGGCGACATCGACCGCGGCGGGGTGATCGCGCAACTGGTCGGCACCCATGCGGTGCTGGCGCCGGGCGACCTCGCGATGATCCGCGGCTTTGCCGTCAACAAGTTCCGCGGCGACCCGCGTCTGTTCGACGCCGGGATGGACTTGGTCGCGCGCCGCACCGGCTGGGCCGCGCTGGGACTGATCCCCTGGTTCCGCGACGCCTGGAAGCTGCCCGCCGAGGATGCGGTGGACCATGCCCGCCGCCAGTCCGGCGCGGTGAAGATCGCCGTGCCGCTGTTGTCGCGCATCGCCAACTTCGACGACCTCGACCCGCTGCGGCTGGAGCCCGGCGTGACGGTGGAGATTGTGCCGCCCGGCCGCCCCCTGCCCGGCGATGCGGCGCTGGTGCTGATCCCCGGCACCAAGGCGACGCTGGCGGACCTTGCGTTCTTCCGCGCGCAGGGGTGGGATCTGGACCTGATCGGCCATCGCCGCCGGGGCGGGCATGTGCTGGGCCTCTGCGGTGGCTACCAGATGCTGGGCCGGACGGTCGCCGACCCGGACGGCATCGAAGGCGCACCGCGGACCGCACCGGGGCTGGGGTTGCTGGACGTCACCACGGTGATGACGGCGGAAAAGCGGCTGGCCGAGCGGCAGGGCCAGGAGGCCGAAACCGGGGCCGCGCTGCGGGGCTACGAGATTCACATCGGCCGCACCGAGGGGCCGGACCGCGCGCGCGGCTGGATCGTGCTGGACGACGGGCCCGAGGGTGCCGCCTCGGCCGATGGCCGGGTGCGCGGCAGCTACCTGCACGGGATTTTCGCGGCGGATGGTTTTCGGCGCGACTATCTGCGGCGCATCGGCGCCAGCGCCGGGGGCCCGGACTACGAGGCAGAGGTGGACCGCACGCTTGACGCGCTGGCCGACCACCTGACGCAGCACCTCGACCTTGGCGCGCTGCTGGCACTGGCGGCCCCGGTGGCGTGAGGCGTTACTCGAACGCCTTGGTGGCCATCGCGCGGTTGATCTCGGCCCGCACCAGTTTGCGCACGTTGCGGGTGATCCGCTCGCCCAGCGTGCCCTGAAGCTCTTGCCGGATGATCTCGCGGATCATGTCGCGCAGCACTTCCTCGTCCAGCAGGTCGTCGCCGCCGTCCTCGTCGAACAGCGCATCCTCCACCTCGGCGGCTTGTGGCGGCGGCGCGGTCTCGGGTGGCTCGTCCTGCCATTCCAGCGGCTCGGGGCCTTCGGTCGCGGCCATCGCGGCGTTGGGTTCCGGCGTGGTCTCCGGTTGCCAGTCCTGCGGGTCGGAGGCCGCCGCTGCGGCTTCCGGCAGCGCGTCGTCCGTCGGCGCGGGCTCGGCCGCGTGGTCGGCATTCATCTCGGTCTCGGGTTCCCCCGCATCAACATGCGGCGGCGTCAAGGTCGACGGCGCCTCGCTGCCATCAGGCTCCCACTCGTCGGCGCGTTGGGCCACGGCGGCCTCCAGCACGGCGATGCGGGCCCCCAGACGGCTGTCGCCGCCGGTCCAGCCGTCATCCGCATCCTCCTCGACCTCGTCGGCCGCGGGGGCGGCAACCGGATCGATGATGCGGAAATCGGGGGTGAGAACCAGCTTGTCGGCCAGCACGGGTTGCGCCCGGCCCGAGGGTTCCTGCCGCGGCGGCATCCGTGTCTCTTCCGAGACCAACCTGCGGATCGAGGACAGAACATCCTCGATCTCTCGTGACGTCATGCGGTCCGACATCGGCATTATCCTTGCTGCTCACCGCGGAGTGTAGCGCCGATACGGCGTCCACACAACAATCAGTGGCGCCTACTTCGTGCCAAGACCCTGCATGATCCGGTCAAGCGCCGCACCCTGCGGGCTCAGCGAGGCCGGGGCCTTGCTGACCACGTTGTAATACCCGGTCGGGTCGTAGGTCGGCACGCCAAGCTTCAGGTGGTCTGCGGTCAGAAGACCCATCGACGCCAGCAGCGAATAGACGGCCAGGTATTGGCCGGTCTGCGCCGTCACCAAGGCCACCTTGGCGTTCAGCAGCACCTGTTCGGCGGTCAGCACGTCCAGCGTGGTGCGCGAGCCCAGCTTGGCCTCTTCCCGCACGCCGTCGAACGCGACCTGCGCCGCCCGGACCTGTTCCTGGTTCGCCGAGATGCTCGCCCGCGCCACGGCAAGCTGGGCCCAGGCGTTGCCCACGCCCTGCGCCACCGTCAGCGCGGTCTGCATCAGCGCGGCCTTCGCGCCGGCATCATTGGCCGCCGCCTGCCGATAGATCGAGGACAGCTGCCCGCCGTAATAGATCGGCTGGGTCATCGTCAACGTCACGCTTTCGCCGATGTTGCTGTGGCTGTCCATCCCGGTCTTGACCGCGGCCGCCACCAGCGGGCTGGTCGATGCAGCGGCGCCTCTGACGGCAAAATCGGCGGCGGATACCTGATGCTGCGCCTGCAAGACGGACGGGTGGATACGGGCGGCAACGGTCTGTGCCTCGGCCAGCGACGTCGCCGTGGCGGGTTCGTGCGGCGGCGCCGACAGGCTTCCGGGATAGGATCCGACCGCCGCCTTGTAGGATTCACGCGCCACCGCCAGGCTGCCCTGCGCCGCGACCATCGCCGCTTGCGCCGCCGCCAGCGCGGCTTGCGCCTGGGCCACATCGGTCCTGGTGACCTCGCCCACGTCGAACTTGTCCTGCGTGGCCTTCAGTTCCTGTTGCAGCACGTTCACGTTGTTCTGTTGCAACGACACCGTCTGCACGTTCTGCAGCACACCCACATAGGCACTGACGGCCGCCAGCAGAACCTGTTGCTCGACCCCGACCAGCGCCTGCCGCGTGGCCAGCACCGTCTCTTTCGCGGCCCCGATCGTATCCCGCTCACGTCCGCCGTTGAAAAGCGTCAGCGAGGCCTGCAACGCGAGGGTGCCGTAGAGGTTGCTGTTGTAGGTCGATTGCGTCGCCGGATTCTGCCAAAGGCCCTGAGCGACGAACGCCACCACGGGCCGCAGCGCCGCGACGGCCTGCGCCACACCCTCGTCGGCCGCGCGCAGAACCGCCTGGTTCTGTTCCAGCAGGTGCGAGTTGCGGTAGGCCATCACCAGCGCATCGGTCAAGCTTTCCGCCCTTGCGGTAGGCGCCACCACGGCTGTTGCAACCATGATGGCGAACATCTGCCGGAAGCTCGAACCTGCCATCTGTGTTCTCCTGCTGTTTTTTCTTTTGATTACACGCCTAAAGGACGAATTCGCGGCGCGCCGCATACCCGGCAAGCACCGGCGCGCTGGCATTGAAGGCAAAGCGCCAGGTCACCACACCGTCGATCTTGTGGCCGATCCGGCAGGTGCCCAGCGCACCCTCCATGAACAGCGCGCCGACCCGGCCGCCTTCCGTCAGTTGCGCGGCCACCGCCTCGGGAAGCCGCTCGATGGCGCCCTGCACCGTGATCACGTCGAACGGACCATCGGCCGCGGCGCCCTCGGCCAGCGGCGCGACCCGCACCACCGCGGTCGTCACGCCTTCTGCGGCCAGCGTGCGACGCGCGGCGACGGCAAGGGCCTCATCCGCCTCGACCGCGACCACCGAGCCCGCCAGACGCGCGATCACCGCGGCCGAATAGCCCATGCCGCAGCCGATATCGAGCACCCGCTCCTCGGGCTGGATATCGAGCGCGTCCAGCATCTTGGCCAGCGTCCGCGCCTCCAGCACCACGCGGCCCGCGCCGATCGCGAGATTCTCGCCGACATAGGCCGCCTCGCGGCTTGCCTCCGGCAGATAGATCTCGCGCGGGACCGCCAGCATGGCCTCGATGATCGGATACTTGGTCACATCGGAAGGGCGAACCTGGGTATCGACCATCATGGTGCGGCGCTGCGCGAAGTCGGTCATGTCTGAACTCGTCGGTCTAGTTTCGCTGAGCATCGTCTTGCCATAGAACCGCGCCCTCGGCAACATCGCCCGAGCGCGCGGAACGACTTGCGTGGCATATTGTCTTGGTATAGGTCGGGCACCGGCCGAGGCGAGTTGGCGGAGAGGTTACGCAGCGGATTGCAAATCCGTGAAGACCGGTTCGATTCCGGTACTCGCCTCCAGCCTTTCCCCGTTTCTGAAGTTGCGCGGTGCGGTCGCCGGGGCTCGAATGTGGCTCTGGCCGCAGTTCGCCATCGATACACGCCCGGATCACCGCCGGATGCCCCCGGTTTAGGCGGCGAAAACCCGCAGGGGCGGTGCGGCGGCCTTTTCTTGCTGGGCATCACCGGCTAGGATGACACGCGAGCGTACCGGGACCGGAAGCCCGGGCGCACCGATCGTGCAGGACGCAATGGGCAAGGGCCGGATCACGGCCAGACAAGCGCGGCGACGAGTTCGCGCGTCAAGGGGGCAAGGATGATGAAGGCGGGGATCGGGAAACTGGGCCTGGTGCTGGGAACGGCTTTGGCTCTGTCGGGCTGTCAGGAGGGCACACAGCCTTTTGCCTTTCTGAAAGGCAAACCGGCCGACGCGGCAGGCACGGCCACGCCGACGCCTCCGGTGCAATCAAGTTCCGTCAAGCTGGTCGATCGCGACGTCGAGGCCCCGGAGGTGTTCCAGACCACCGACAAGGGGCTCTGGGACGGGCGGCCCTCGCTGGGTGGCGTCTGGGTCGCGGGGCCCGACGTGAAGGAGCCCGAGCGGGTGATCATCCGCAACCCGTCCAACGGCAAGTTCGTCATCGGCGCGCTGTTCCGGCGCGAGCGGCTGAACCCCGGGCCGAAGCTGCAACTGTCGTCGGACGCGGCCGAGGCGCTTGGCCTTCTGGCGGGCCAGCCGGCCAACATCGCCGTCACCGCGCTGCGCCGTCAGGAAACCCCGGCGCCCGCGCCGGACGCCAGCAAACCCGCGCTCGATACCAACGAGGCGATCCAGTCCAAGCCGATCGCCGACGTCGCGGCCACCGCCAGCGCCGCCATCGACAAGGCTGCGGGCCCCGCACCCAAGGCCACCGGCAAGACCGTCGCGCCGCCGATGCGCCCGGCGCCAGGCGCAGGCGCCGCCCCGGCGGCCACGACGACGGCCACGACCGCAGCAGCAACCACCGCAGCGGCGGCCGTCTCGACGAGTGTCGCGGCGAAACCGGCTGTCCCCGCTGCCTCGGCGGCCAACGACAAGGCCTATCTGCAGATCGGCATCTTCTCGGTCGAGGACAACGCCAACCGTGCCGCCAAGGCGTTGAAGGCCAAGGGCCTCGTGTCTTCGGTGGTGAAAGAGGAAAGCCAGGGCAAAACCTTCTGGCGCGTGCTGATCGGCCCGACCGATGCCGCGGCCAGAGCGGCCACTCTCGCGAAAGTGAAGGACCTTGGCTTCGCCGATGCCTATCTCGTGTCGAAATGACCCCTGACCGGATGGCCTGATCGCATGACCCTTCGCCTGCTCTCCCCCTTCGTCGCGCTTGCCGCGCTGCTGCTGGCCCTTCCCGCAGCGGCATTCGATACGGCGGCCACGGCGGCCTACGTCGTTGACGTCAACACCGGCACCGTCCTGCTGAACAAGGACGGCGACACCCCGATGCCGCCCGCGTCGATGTCGAAGCTGATGACGATCGACCTTCTGTTCCAGGCGCTGGCGGCCGGGCGGGTGCAGCTTGATACGCGCCTCACGGTTTCGACCAAGGCCAAGAACATGGGCGGCTCGACCATGTTCCTGAACGAACGCGACCGCCCGACGGCGGAACAACTGATCCAGGGCATCATCGTGCTGTCGGGCAACGACGCCTGCGTGACGGTCGCCGAGGGCCTCGCCGGGTCCGAGGAAGCCTTTGCCGCGCAGATGAACGTGGAGGCGCAGAAGCTCGGGCTGACGAACTCGCATTTCGCCAATGCCTCGGGCTGGCCCGACCCCGGCCAGTTGATGAGCATGCACGACCTCGCGACGCTGGCCGTCCACATCATCAAGACCTACCCGCAGTACTACCATTACTTCTCGGAACAGACCTTCGCCTATGATGGCCGTGCCCCGGCGAACGAGGAAAACCGCGACCCGCTGCTGGGCCGGGTGCCCGGCGCCGACGGGATGAAGACCGGGCATACCGAGGCATCCGGCTACGGCCTCGTCGGCACGGCGCTGCAGGACGGGCGGCGGGTTCTTGTCGTGCTCAACGGCATGACCTCGATGGCCCAGCGCGGGACCGAGGGGGAAAAGCTGCTGAACTGGGCCTTCCGCCAGTTCGCCGAGAAGACTGTGGCCGCGAAAGGCACCGTGGTGGCCACGGCCCCGGTGTGGATGGGTCAGGCCGACAGCGTGGGCCTGGTGCCCGCCGAGGATGCCAAGGTGCTGCTGCCGGTCACCACCGGCGCATCGCTGGATGCCAAGGTGATTTATACCGGGCCGGTGAAGGCACCGATCAAGGCCGGCCAGACGCTGGCCGATCTGGTGATCGTCGAGACCGGCATGGAGGATCGCCACATTCCGCTGGTCGCGGCGAAGGACGTGCCGCAAGCCGGCTTCCTGCGCCGGATCGAGACCGCGATCGCCGTCCTGTCGCGCAAGTTCGGCGGGGCGGCGGCGCCTCGGTGAGCGGGGCCGCGCGGGGCGCGTTCATCAGCTTCGAGGGGATCGACGGCTCCGGCAAATCGACCCAGGCGCGATTGCTGGCGGAAACGCTGCGCAGGCAGGGCCGCGACGTCGTGCTGACGCGCGAGCCCGGCGGATCGCCGGGGGCCGAGGACATCCGGCGGCTGGTGCTGGAGGGCGACCCCGACCGCTGGTCCGCCGAGACCGAGATCCTGCTGTTCACCGCCGCAAGGCGCGACCATCTGGAAAAGACCATCCGCCCGGCGCTGGCGGCGGGCCGGATCGTCATCACCGACCGCTTCGCCGACTCGACGCGGCTGTATCAGGGCATCACGCGGGGCGACCTGCGCGGCGTGGTGGACCGCCTGCACGCCCTGATGATCGGGGTCGAGCCTGATCTGACCTTCATCATCGACATGGACCCCGGCGTGGGCCTTGCGCGCGCGCTGGCCCGCAAGGGGACCGAGGAACGGTTCGAGGCGTTCGGCGAGGACTTGCAGGCGCGGATGCGGGCCGGGTTCCTTGCCCTCGCCGCCGAGTTTCCGGCGCGATCGGTTGTCATCGACGGCGACCGTCCGGTGGAAACCGTCGCCGCCGAGATCGCCGCGATCGCGCAGAGTCGGCTGGGATGAACCTGGGATGAGCGACGACACCCTTGAACCGGATCGCGTCGAAGGCGCGCCGCACCCGCGCGACACGCGCGTCCTGCGCGGGCAAGCGGCGGCGGAGGCGGCGTTTCTTGATGCCGTCCGCAGCGGCCGGATGCACCACGGCTGGCTGCTGACCGGGCCGCGCGGCGTCGGCAAGGCCACCCTCGCCTGGCGCATCGCCCGCTTTCTGCTGGCCGAGGCGCCCGCCGACGCGGGTTTTTTCGGGGCCCCGCCGCCGCCCGAAACGCTCGATGTCCCGCCCGACCATCCCATTGCCCGGCGAGTTGCCGCGCAGTCGGAAGGGCGGCTGAAGCTGATCCGCCGCACGGCCGACGAAAAGACCGGCCGGTTGCGCAGCGTCATCACGGTGGATGACGTGCGCGGGCTGAAGAGCTTCTTCCACCTGAGCGCCGCCGATGGCGGGCGTCGCGTGGTGATCGTCGATCCGGTCGACGAGATGAACGCCAACGCGGCCAACGCGCTGCTGAAGGAACTGGAAGAGCCGCCGAAAGACGCCGTTCTGCTGCTTGTCAGCCACCAGCCGTGGCGGCTTCTGCCCACCATCCGCTCGCGTTGCCGCGAGTTGCGGCTGTCACCGCTGGGGCCGCAGGACATGGCCGAGGCGCTGGCCGAGGCCGGGGCCGAGGATACCAATGCGGCGGCGTTGTCCGAACTCGCCGCGGGGTCGGTGGGCGAGGCGATCCGGCTGGCAAACCTTGACGGCGTGGCCAGCTACGCCGCGCTGGTGGCGCTGTTCGCCGGCATCCCGCGGATGGACCGGCCGAAGGCGCTGGCGCTGGTCGACAGCGCGGGCGGGCGCGGGGCCGAGGCGCGGTTCGACCTGATGCTGACCCTGATCGAGACCTTCCTGGCCCGCGCCGCCCGCACGGGTTCCCTTGGCGCCCCGCCGCCCGAGGCCGTGCCCGGCGAGGCCGCGCTGCTGGTGCGCCTTGCGCCCGACCCGGCGGCAGGCCGCAGCTTTGCTGACCTTCAGCAGACGCTGGGTTCGCGGGCGCGACGTGGCAAGGCGGTCAACCTTGACCCTGCCACGCTTCTGCTCGATATGGTCCTGAAGATAGACGAAACGGCGGGAACGCTTGGCCCGCGCGCCGAGGTCAGATGACACCCGAACTCGTGGACAGCCACTGCCACCTCGACTTCCCGGATTTCGACGGGGAACGCGACGCCGTCGTGGCGCGCGCCATCGCCGCGGGGGTGACGCGGATGGTGACGGTCTGCACCCGGCTGGACACCGCCGCCCGCGTGCAGGCGATCGCCGAGGCGCATCCGGCGGTGTTCTGGGCCGCCGGGGTCCACCCGATGCGCGCGGCGGAAGAACCGCTGACCACGGTGGAAGCCCTGGTCGCCCTTGCCCGTCACCCGAAATTCGTCGGCCTTGGCGAGACTGGGCTGGACTATCACTACACCGCCGACAGCAAGGCGGTGCAGCAGGAAAGCCTGCGCATCCACATCGCGGCAGCGCGCGAAACCGGCCTGCCGCTGATCATCCACGCCCGCGACGCCGACGACGACATGGCCCGCATCCTGACCGAGGAACACCGGGCGGGCGCCTATTCCTGCGTGATGCACTGCTTTTCCTCCTCGGCCGCGTTGGCCGAGGCGGCGCTTGGCCTGGGATTCTCCCTGTCGATGTCCGGCATCGCCGCCTTCCCGAAATCCGCCGACCTGCGCGCGATCTTCGCCGCCGCGCCGCTGGACCGGATTCTGGTGGAAACCGACAGCCCCTATCTGGCCCCCCCGCCCCATCGCGGACGCCGCAACGAACCGGCCTATACCGCGCTGACCGCCCGCGTCGGCGCCGAACTGTTCGGGATCAGCTACACGGACTTCGCCCGGGCGACCTCGGCCAACTTCGACCGGTTGTTCGCCAAGGCCGCCGCCTGGAGGCAGACCCCCTGATGGACCGGCTGACCTTCACCATCCTTGGCTGCGGATCATCGGGCGGGGTGCCCCGGCTTGGCGGGCACTGGGGTGCCTGCGATCCGCTGAACCCCAAGAACCGCCGCCGCCGCTGCTCGATGCTGATCACGCGGCAGGGCAACCACGGCAGCACCCGCGTGTTGATCGACACCACGCCCGACATGCGCGACCAACTGCTCGACGCGGGGGTGGGCGAACTGGATGCGGTGGTCTACACCCATTCCCATGCCGACCACGTCCACGGCATCGACGACCTGCGCCAGATCGTGTTCAACACCCGCCGCCGCCTGCCGGTCTGGGCCGACGGCCCGACGCAAGAGGCGCTGCTGAGCCGCTTCGGTTACGCTTTCGTGCAGCCCGAAGGCTCGCATTATCCGCCGATCCTCGACATGCACACGATCCACGGGCCGCTGACCATTCCCGGCGCCGGGGGGGCGGTGACGCTGACGCCGTTCCGGGTCAGCCACGGCTCGATCGACGCGCTGGGGTTCCGCATCGTCGATCTGGCCTACCTGCCCGACGTGATCGAGATCTACCCCGAGGCCTGGGCCGCGCTGGAGGGGCTCGACTGCTGGGTGCTGGACGCGCTGCGCCGCACACCGCACCCGACCCACGCCCATCTGGCGCTGGCGCTGGAATGGATCGCGCTGGCGCAGCCGCGTCGCGCGGTGCTGACCAACATGCACCTCGACCTCGACTATGCCGCGCTGGAGGCCGAGACGCCTGCCCACATCACGCCTGCCTATGATGGCATGACCATTACCTACGAGCTGTGACGTGGGGGCCCTCGTCGAGGTCATCCTGCCGATCTTCCTCGTGCTGGGCTTCGGCTATGTCGCGGTGTGGAAGGGCTACCTGAGCGATGCCAACATCGACGGGCTGATGAAGTTCTCGCAGGGGTTCGCGTTGCCCTGCCTGCTGTATCGCGCGATCTCGACGCTTGACCTGGCGCAGGACTTCGACCCCCGGCTGCTCCTGAGCTTCTACACCGGAGCCCTGGCCGGCTTTGGCGTCGCCCTCCTCGGCGCGCGCTATGTCTTTGGCCGCGCCTGGGAAGACAGTGTGGCGATCGGCTTTTGCGGGCTGTTCTCGAATACGCTCCTGCTTGGCCTGCCGATCACCGAGCGTGCCTATGGCAGCGGCGCGCTGGCCGGGAACTATGCCATCATCGCGATCCACTCGCCGTTCGGCTATGCCGTCGGCATCACCGCGATGGAACTGGTGCGCCATCGGGGCCGCGGCCTGCGCACGACCGCGCTCAGCGTGTTGCGCGCGGTCTTCAGCAATTCGCTGGTGATCGGCATCATGCTCGGCTTCATGGTGAACCTCGGCCACCTGCCGGTGCCGAAGGTGCTGACCGACGCGCTCGACCTGATGGTGCGGGCGGCGCTGCCCGCGGCGCTCTTCGGCCTTGGCGGCGTGCTCTACCGTTACCGGCCAGAGGGCGACTTCCGCATCATCGCGATGGTCTGCGCGGTGTCGCTGATCCTGCATCCGGCGATCACCTGGGGCATGGGCAGCGCGTTGCATTTGCCACCGGCCGCCTTTCGCTCGGCCGTCATCACCGCCGCGATGGCGCCGGGGGTCAACGCCTACCTCTTTGCCGACATGTATGGGGTTGCACGAAGGATCGCGGCCTCCTCGGTGCTGCTGGCAACGGTCGGCACGATCTTTACCGCCTGGCTCTGGCTCGCCGCGCTGGGCTAGCCGCGCACCAGCCGCTACTGCGGCGTCAGCCCCCGCAGGCGTTCCGACCGGCGGCGCAAAAGCTCCAGCATCGTCAGCATCGCAACCGAGAGCACCACGAGGATGGTCGCCACGGCAAGGATCGCCGGGCTGATCTGCTCGCGGATGCCGTTCCACATCTGGCGCGGGATCGTCTGCTGATCGGGCGAGCCGATGAAGAGCACGGCCACCACCTCGTCGAACGAGGTCACGAAGGCGAAAAGCGCGCCCGAGACCACGCCCGGCAGGATCAGCGGCATGATGACCTTGAAGAAGGTCGTCGTCGGTGTCGCGCCAAGGCTCGCCGCCGCGCGGATCAGCGAGCGGTCAAAGCCGACCAGCGTGGCCGTGACAGTGATGATCACGAACGGGATGCCCAGGGTGGCATGGGCCAGGATCACGCCGAAATAGGTGCCCGCCAGCCGCCAGCCGTATTGGTCCTGGGTCGAGAAATAGCCGAAGTGCAGCCCGAACGGGTGGAACGTCAGGTAGGGGAAGGGAAAGCCGGGGCTGGAGTAGAAGAAGAACAGCCCCGTTGCCGTGATGATGATCGGCACGATCATCGGCGAGATCAGGATCGCCATGATCGCGCGGCGATAGGGCATTTCCGGCCGCGACAGACCCAGCGCGGCCATCGTGCCCAGCGCCGCGGCAACGATGGTGGCGAAGAACCCGATGATCACCGAGTTCTTCGCGGCATTCACCCATTTCGCGTTCTGCCACAGGTCCGCCCACCAGGCGCTGTCGCGCACATGGTCGGGAAACTGCATCCCGAAGGTCAGCAGCGTGTCATACCAGCGCAAGGAGTAGCCGCTGGCCTTGAAGGCCATCATGTCGGGCGTGAAGGTGAAATAGGGCTGCGCATTGAAGCTCAGCGGGATCACGATCAGGATTGGCGCGATCAGGAACAGCAGCACCAGCGCGCAGATCACGCGGAACGTGTAGTACCAGACCCGCTCCAGCGGCGAGGCGTAGATCGGAACGGCCATCAGAGCGGTCTCCCTGTGCGGGTGCCGGGTGCGCGGCGCAATGCCCGGACATCAGCGATGCGGTGGCGGCGCGGCATCATCGCCTAGCCCAGCTTGAGGTTGTCGATGCCGACGAGGCGATCGTAAACCCAGTAGAGGATCAGGATCGCCGCCAGCAGCAGCCCGGCAATCGCGCAGCCCATCGACCAGTTGTTGCCCGCCCCGGTGATGAAATAGGCGACCTGGTTCGAAATCAGCTGCCCCGAGGCGCCGCCGACCAGCGCCGGGGTGATGTAGTAGCCAACCGCGAGGATGAACACCAACAGCGAGCCCGCGCCGATGCCCGGCAGCGTCTGCGGAAAGTAGATGCGGCGGAACGCGGTCCAGGAGGTCGCGCCAAGGCTGCGCGCGGCGCGCACATAGGACGGCGGGATCGGGCGCATCACGGAATACATCGGCAGGATCATGAACGGCAGCAGGATATGCGTCATCGCGATGATCGTGCCGGTCTGGTTGTAGATCATTTGCAACCGTCCATTCGCATCGACCAGCCGCAGCGCGACAAGGATGTCGTTCACCACGCCTTCCCGCTGCAGCAACGCGATCCAGCTTGTCGTGCGCACCAGCAGCGAGGTCCAGAACGGCAGCAGCACGAAGATCATCAGAAGGTTGGAGGTGCGCAATGGCAGCACTGACAGCAGATGCGCGACCGGAAAGCCGATCACGAAACAGATCAGGGTGATCAGCCCCGACACCATGAAGGTGCGCTCGAACAGCATCAGGTAGATCGCCCGATCGCCGCTGACCGGAACGATGGCGCCCGTCGCGTCATGCGTGCGATCGACCGCCGCCAGATAGAAATCGGTGGTGTAGGACGACGAGACCTGCCGCATCGCGGCCCACAGGGCCGGATCGCCCCAGGCCGGGTCCGCCGCGATCAGCGCATCCTTGAAGGGCGGTTGCATCGCCTTGGCCTTGCGCCCGGTCGAGGTGAACAGCGACCGGGTGCCCGGCATCTGATAATTCACCCGTGTTCCGACCTGCGCGATGGAGCGGTCGGCATAACCGTTCGTGATATCCTCGGCCAGCGCAGCAAAGGCGGCCTCGTCCGGCGGGGTGCCGGGCGGGTTGGCGGCGAACCAGGCCACGGTATGGGGCATGTTGTCATGGAAATCGGGGTTGTAGATCGACTCGTGCAGCAGTTCGCCGATCGGCATCACGAAGGTCACGACGACGAACGCCAGCAGCGGCAGCACTAGCAGGAAGGCCCGCCGCTTGGCCCGCGATTGCGCCCGCCGCAGCGCCGCCTTCAGCGGGCGCCCGTCGGCTGTCGTCAGCGGAGCCGTCGTCAGCGCGGCCGTCGCGGAAATGTCGCTCATCCTCAGACCTCCGTCAGAGAAGGGCCGACGCGGGGGCTCCCCCGCGCCGGCCGCATCAGGATCAGTTCGCGGCGAGCCACGAGTTGAAGCGCTGCTCCAACTCGGTGCCGTGGTCAGCCCAGAACGACGAGTCGGCAACGACCGAGTTCGTCATGTTGGCCGGGTTCGTCGGCATGTTCGGGGCCATGTCGGTCTTGCCGTCCATGTACTTGCCGACCAGCGAGGCCGAAGAGAGGCGCGCCGGACCGTAGGCGATCCACTTGGCCTGGTCGGCCAGCGCCTGGGTCGAGGTCGCGAACTTCACGTACTCAAGCGCTTCCTTCTCGTGCGGGGCGCCCTTCGGGATGACGAAGAGGTCGAACTCCATCACCTGACCGTCCCACATGATCTTGAACGGCTTGTTCTCGGCCACGGCGGCGTTGAAGATCCGGCCGTTGTAGGCCGTGGTCATCGCCACTTCGCCATCCGCCAGCAACTGCGGCGGCTGGGCACCGGCATCCCACCACACGACGTCCTTCTTGATCGTGTCGAGTTCCTTGAACGCCTTGTCGACCCCATCCGGCGTCGCCAGCACCTTGTAGACATCGGCGGCGGCCACACCCGTCGCCATCAGCGCGATTTCCAGGTTGATCTTGGCGCCCTTGCGCATCCCGCGCTTGCCGGGGAACCCCTTGGTGTCGAAGAAATCGGCGATCTTGGTTGGCGGCTTGTCGCCGAACTTGGTCGTGTCAAAGCCGACCGCCGTCGAGAACACGATCGAGGCGACCGAGCAATCTCCCAGCGCGCCGGGCAGGAAGTCCTTGGCGGCGGCGGTGCCGTCGGGTGCGGCGGGCAGCGAGGCCGGGTCGATCGGGATGATCAGGCCTTCGTCGCACAGCCGGATCGCGTCCGACATCTCGACGTCGGCCACATCCATCGTCACGTTCTTGGCTTCGACCTGCGCCTTGATCGGCGTTGCCGGGTTGTCGGCGTCAACCATGTTCACGTCGATGCCGGTCTTCGCGGTGAACGGCTTGTCATAGGCCTCGACCTGGCTCTTGGCATAGGCGCCGCCCCAGGACACCACGGTGATCGAGTCGGCATTCGCCATCATGGCGACCGCCGACAGGGCGGTGGTGAGGAACATCAGTTTCTTCATTGTTGTCTCCCGTGTTGGACTGGTGAATGGATTGTCGGCCGCAGTCCGCGGCATGCCGTGGCGGGCCGCCCACGGCCGCGGGTCACAACGGATCGAGCGCGCGCGCGTCCTGCGGGGCCCAGCCGATCCTGACGATCTCGCCGGGTTGCAGGCGCCGCTGCCCGCTCGTGTTGCGGTTCTTGATGACGAAATCCTCGCTGCCGGCCACCTTCAGCCGGGTCCGGAACATGTCGCCCATGTAGATGAATTCCAGCACCTCGGCCTCGATCGTGTGCGCGCCTGCGGGCAGCCGGTCGGGGTTGTATTCGATGCGCTCGGGCCGGATCGAGACCAGGGTCTGCTGACCCTTCCTGCTGACGTTGACCGGCGTCGCGTCGATCAACTCGCCGGTCTGCAACCGCACCGTCACACGGCCGCCCGCGATCTCTTCGACAGTGCCGGGCAGCTTGTTGTTCTCGCCGATGAACTGGGCGACAAAACTGTTCTGCGGCTTCTCGTAAAGCTCGTTCGGCGCGGCAAGCTGCTGGATGATGCCGTCGTTGAACACCGCGATGCGGTCGCTCATCGTCAGCGCCTCGCCCTGGTCGTGGGTGACGTAAACGACGGTGATCCCGAGCGATTCATGCAGGTGCTTGATCTCGAACTGCATGTGTTCGCGCAACTGCTTGTCGAGCGCGCCAAGCGGTTCGTCCATCAGCACCAGCGACGGGTCGAACACCAGCGCGCGGGCCAGCGCGATGCGCTGCTGCTGGCCGCCCGAAAGCTGTGCCGGGCGGCGGTTGATGAAGACCCCCATCTGCACCATGTCCAGCGCGCGCTTGATCTTGGCCTCGCGGTCGGACTTGCCCATGCCGCGCACTTCCAGCGGAAACCCGAGGTTTTCGCCCACCGTCATGTGCGGAAACAGCGCGTAGTTCTGGAACACCATGCCGATGCCGCGCTTGTGCGGCGGCACCGAGTTGATCGGGCGGCCGTCCAGCCGGATCTCGCCATGCGTCGCGGTCTCGAACCCCGCCAGCATCATCAGACAGGTCGTCTTGCCCGATCCCGACGGCCCCAGCATGGTCAGGAACTCGCCCTTGGCGATGGACAGGTTGAGGTCTTTGACCACGAGGGTTTCCCCGTCGTAGCTTTTCTGCACATGATCGAATTCGACGAAGCCGTCGATCTTGGACGGTGCTTGCACCGCAGTCTCCCTGTCATTCTTCGGCAGTCTGGCTGCACGTTGATTGGTTCCGAATAAAACGAAACCCACCCCGCATTGCAACCGCGTTGTGGAGAAATCGTGCAAAGCCTCCGCGATGCTGGAAAATTCGGCGTTCGCGCAGGGGTCTGACCTGCATCGCACCCGCCGTAAACTGCCGGAAGGGCCGGAACCGCCCGCAAACGCAAAAGCCACCCGGTCGGGTGGCTTGCGCGCGCGCCCTTCAGGGGGCGCCTGGTGCGGATGAAAGGACTCGAACCTTCACGGGTGTTACCCCACAGCGACCTCAACGCTGCGCGTCTACCAATTCCGCCACATCCGCATGCCTTGGCTTGGTGGCGGCGTCTTAGCGGAGGCTTGGCTCGATGTGAAGGGGATTCTTGGACCCCTTCACAAATGCCCGGCCCCCACCCCGATCACTGCTTGAACAGCAGGAACGGCAGCCGCGCGGCCAGCGGCAACTGGTCCACCGTCGACACGGCGCCCGCCGCCGCGGGCGCGGGCTGGGTATCGCCCGCCGAGGCCGAGACGGAGGTCGCTGCGGCCGCTGCGGGCACCGCGAAACTGGGCAGCGCGGTGGGTTGCGGCGTGTTGTCGGCCTGGCCCGCGACGGCAAAGGCCGCCTTGCGAATCAGCGACGCGCGCTCCGGCTGACCGGGGGCGAAGACGGCGGGCTGCCCGGCGGCCAGCGCATCCAGCCCCATCTGGTACCAGGCCAGCGCCAGATCGGGGCGCGTCGTCGCGCCGAAGCCCTGCGACAGGTGGTGGCCGATCAACTCGGCATAGGGCTTTTCACCCAGCGCGACCAGAAGAAGGCCCGAGGCGAGCGCCACATCCATGTTGTCGGTCCGGTAGCCGACCGAAAGGCAGATCTTCGCCGTCGCGTCCAGTTGCACGGGCGCCATCCCGGCGCGGGCGACAAAACCGTTCACGTCGCCCAGCACCGAATCGCGCGGCTTCATCCCAAGCTCGCCGATGTAGTCCTTCATCGCGGGGGCAAAGCCCTGGCACTGCTGCGCGATCTGGTCGGGGGTGAAGCCCTGCACCTTGGCCTGCATCTCTTCGCCCTGCGAAATCGCATAAGTCCGCGCCATGCAGAACTGTTCGGCCAGTGCGGCGTTCGGGTCGGTCATGTTGGCCACGGTGATGAAACCGCCGTTCGAGGCCGTGGTCAGACCGATCTTGCTGCACTGCGAGGCCAGCGACACCGTCATCACCGCACCCGCGCCGAAGTTCGGCAAGGCTGCCATCGTGGTGTTCGCGGACGCGGCGGGGGCCTGGGTGGTGGGTTGCACCGGCTGGGCCGTCTGGGTCGTGTCGGGCGCAGGTTGCATAAGCGCCTTGGCGGGCGGCTGGTTCACACCGGCCATCTCGTCCCGGTAGGCGATCAGCAGGCCGCGCGTTCCCATCGGATTGGCCGCCGCCTGCTGCATGGTCGCCGAACCGCCCGCAATCGCCCGGTTGTAGCCATTCACCAGCAGGGTGCGTTGAAAATCACTCAGGTCGCCGGTGGCCGGATAGCCAAGGAACGCCTGATACTGCGAAATCTGCGCGCGCGACTGCCCGCCCAGCACGCCATCGGCGCCGCCGACCGGAAAGCCGAAGTAGTTCAGCGCGGTCTGAACCTCGACGTTCTGCGCCCGCTGCGCCGACGACATGGCGGGCGCGTAATACGTCGTCGTGGTGCGCCGGTTCCTGTTGCCCTCGTTGATGATGGCGCCACTGATGATGCCGCCGATGATACCGCCGGCAATTCCGGCGCCGAGGCTGTCGGCGAACACTGGCTGCACGGGGCCGACCGCGAGCGAGGCCAGCAGAACCGTGGTTGCAATTCGCTTTTGGTTCATCACAAAACTCCCACAACAAATCTGGTCGATGTGACAGAAAGTTTATCACGCCCGGTCACGCCCGGCGACAGAATCCCGGCGGGTGCGGCACTTCGGCGGGGCGAAAGGGAAAAACGATGCTCGAATGGCGGGTCTGGGACGGGCTGGTCCCCTACGAGACGGCATTGGCCGCGATGGAGGAGCGGGTTGCGCGAATCGCTGCGGGCGACGCGACCGAGGCGGTCTGGCTGCTTGAACACCCACCGATCTACACGGCGGGCACCAGCGCGCGCGCCGAAGACCTGACCGATCCGGGCCGCTTCCCGGTCCATGTGGCGGGTCGCGGCGGGCAATACACCTATCACGGGCCGGGGCAGCGGGTGGTTTATGTGATGCTCGACCTCAACCTGCGCGGCCGCGACGTCCGCCGCTTCGTCACCGCGCTGGAGGACTGGGTGATCGCCACCCTGGCCGCCTTCGCCATCAAGGGCGAACGCCGCGCGGGCCGGGTCGGCGTCTGGGTCGTGCGCCCGGATCGCGCGCCCAACCCCGACGGCACCCCGGCCGAGGACAAGATCGCCGCCATTGGCGTGAAACTGCGCCGCTGGGTCAGCTTCCACGGCCTGTCGATCAACGTCGAGCCCGACCTGAGCCACTTCGGCGGCATCGTGCCCTGCGGCATCCGCGACCGCGGCGTGACCAGCCTCGTCGACCTCGGTCTGCCGGTGACGATGGGCGATGTCGATCTGGCGCTGCGCGAGGCATTCGACCGCGTCATCGGCCCGGCCCCTGCTGCGGCATCATTGAGCCTTTGACCCCGGCGCGAACTGCGCCAGATTGGCCCGCACCTACTGACCACAAGCATCAAAGGAGCCTACCACATGAAAGCGCAGATACTCGCGGGCCTCGCGGTGATCGCCCTCGCCGCCCCGGCCTTCGCCGACGGGGATGTCGCGAAGGGGGAAACCCAGTTCAACAAGTGCAAGGCCTGCCATTCGATCATCAAGGACGACGGCACCGCGATCATCAAGGGCGGCATGGTCGGCCCGAACCTGTACGGCGTGATCGGCCGCGTCGCGGCCTCGGGCCACAAGGCAGGGTCGGCCGACGCGTTCGGCTACGGGCCGGGCCTGCTGGAACTGGGCAAGACCGGCATGGTCTGGACCCAGGACCTGGTTGCGCAATACGTGACGAACCCGACCGCCTTCGTGAAGGCGCAGACCAAGGACGACGCGGCGAAGTCGAACATGGCCTTCATGCTGCCGACGGGCGGCGCCGATGTCGCGGCCTACCTGGCCTCGGTCGGTCCTGCGGCGAATTGACGCCAGGTTTGCCCCGCAAATCCCCCGAACATCTGGATTTTTGTTGATACAGATCAAAGTGGGCGATTGCCGCGGGGCAAGCGACCTTCTAAAAGCCGAAGGATAGAGGCCCCGGGACTAGCCCCCCGTGGCTCAGGGAACGCCACAAAAACGGGAGGCGAGCATGGCCGACGCAGCCATACATGGCCACGAAGGGCATGAAACCAAGGGGTTCTTCACCCGCTGGTTCATGTCGACGAACCACAAGGATATCGGGATCCTCTACCTCTTCTCCGGCGGTTTCGTCGGCCTGATCTCGGTGATCTTCACCGTCTACATGCGCATGGAGCTGATGTATCCGGGCGTGCAGTACATGTGCGCCGAGGGGATGCGACTGATCCCCGACGCGACGCGCGCCTGCACCCCGAACGGGCACCTGTGGAACGTGATCGTCACCGCGCACGGCATCCTGATGATGTTCTTCGTGGTGATTCCCGCGCTGTTCGGCGGCTTCGGCAACTACTTCATGCCGCTGCACATCGGGGCGCCGGACATGGCCTTCCCGCGGATGAACAACCTGTCGTTCTGGCTCTACATCGCGGGCACCTCGCTTGCCGTCTGCTCGGTGTTCTCGCCGGGCGGTGACAGCCAGTTGGGCTCGGGCATCGGCTGGGTGCTTTATCCGCCGCTCTCGACGCATGAGGCAGGCTATTCGACCGACCTCGCGCTGTTCGCGGTGCACCTGTCGGGTGCCTCGTCGATCCTCGGCGCGATCAACATGATCACCACCTTCCTGAACATGCGCGCGCCGGGCATGACGCTGCACAAGGTGCCGCTGTTCCCGTGGTCGATCTTCGTCACCGCCTGGCTGATCCTGCTGTCGCTGCCCGTGCTGGCCGGCGCCATCACCATGCTGATCACCGACCGCAACTTTGGCACCACCTTCTTCGACCCGGCCGGCGGCGGCGACCCGGTGCTTTACCAGCACATCCTGTGGTTCTTCGGCCACCCCGAGGTCTACATCATCATCGTGCCGGGCTTCGGGATCATCAGCCACGTCATCTCGGCCTTCTCGAAGAAACCGATCTTCGGCTACCTGCCGATGGTCTACGCGATGGTCGCCATCGGCGTGCTGGGCTTTGTCGTCTGGGCGCACCACATGTACACCGTCGGCCTGTCGCTGACCCAGCAAAGCTACTTCATGCTGGCCACGATGGTCATCGCGGTGCCGACCGGCATCAAGGTGTTCTCGTGGATCGCGACGATGTGGGGCGGCTCGATCGAGTTCAAGACGCCGATGCTGTTCGCCTTCGGCTTCCTGTTCCTGTTTACCGTCGGCGGCGTGACCGGCGTGATCCTGAGCCAGGCTGCCGTCGACCGCGCCTATCAGGATACCTACTACGTCGTGGCGCACTTCCACTATGTGATGAGCCTTGGCGCCGTCTACGCGATCTTCGCCGGGGTCTACTTCTGGATCGGCAAGATGTCGGGTCGGCAGTATCCGGAATGGGCGGGCAAGCTGCATTTCTTCGTGTTCTTCATCGGCTCGAACCTGACCTTCTTCCCGCAGCACTTCCTCGGCCGTCAGGGCATGCCGCGCCGCTACATCGACTATCCGGACGCCTTCGCCTACTGGAACTTCGTCTCGTCGATCGGTGCCTTCATCGCCTTCGCCTCGTTCCTGTGGTTCCTCGGCGTGGTGTTCTACACCCTGTTCGCGGGTCGCCGCGTGACCGAGCCGAACTATTGGCACCAGGAATACGCCGACACGCTGGAATGGACCCTGCCCAACCCGCCGCCGGAACATACGTTCGAGATCTTGCCGAAACCGGCCGACTGGGATCAGGCGCTCAAGCACGGTCACAGCCACTAAGATGCCCTTGGAATGGGTGAAACGGATCGAGGAGGCCCCGGAGAAATCCGGGGCCTTTTCCCTATCGGCCCCGGTCTGGGGTGAAAACGTGCCGCCGGTGGCGGAGCTGCACCTGTGGCCCAACCGCTCGCTGCCGCGTGGCGGCTTTGTCTTCGTGATCGCGATGGCGGCGGTGCTGCTGCTGGTGCCGCTGCTGGCGCTGCTGGGCCGACCGCAGCTTTGGGGCGTGCTGCCCTTCATCGTGCTGACGGTCGGCGGCCTCTGGCTGGCGTTGCGGTCAAACTATGCCAGCGGCAAGCTGATCGAACGGCTCCGCCTCTGGCCCGACCGGATCGAGATCAACCGGTTCGAGCCGAAGGGCAGGCAGAAGGACTGGGTCGCCAACCCGCACTGGGTCCGGATGGAATTGCACGAAACCGGCGGGCCGGTGGAAAGCTACCTGACCTTGAAAGGCGGCGGGCGCGAGGTCGAACTCGGCGCCTTCCTCAGCCCCGAGGAACGCGTGGCGCTGAAGGGCGATCTGGAACGGGCGATTGCGCGGCTGGAATGAACGGCTATCCGCGCGGCGCGAACAGGATGATCGCTGCCCCGCCAAGGCTGACCGCCGCGCCGAGCACATCCCAACGGTCGGGCATCCGCCCCTCCACCGCCCAGAGCCAGCCCAGCGAGGCGGCGATGTAGACCCCGCCATAGGCGGCATAGGCGCGCCCCGCCGCATCGGCAGGCGCCCGCGTCAGCACCACCGCGAACAGCACCAAGGCCAGCCCACCCGGCAGCGCCATCAGCGGATTCGCGCCCAGCCGCAGGATGGCCCAGAACGCGAAACAGCCGCCGATCTCCAGCAGCGCCGCCGCGAGGTAGAGCGCGACCGTCATCGCCTCAGCCCAGCCGCGCCTTCACCATCGGCCCGACCGCACCGAAATCCATCTGGCCGGTGTAATGCGCCTTCAGTTCCGCCATCACCCGGCCCATGTCCTTGACGCTGGCCGCGCCCGTCGCCGCGATCGCCGCGCCCACCGCCGCCTCGACCTCGGCTGCCGTCAGTTGACGCGGCAGGAATTCCTCGATCACCGCGATCTCGGCGCGCTCCTTGTCGGCCAGGTCCGCCCGTCCGCCCTCGTCGAAGGCGCGCACGCTTTCCTGCCGCTGCTTCACCATCCGGCTCAACACGGCAACCACGTCGGTTTCGGTCATCTCGGCCGCGCCCTCGCCGCGCAGCACGATGTCACGGTCCTTCAAGGCAGAGTTCATCAGCCGCAGGATCGACACCCGCTCGGGCTGTTTCGCCTTCATCGCCGTCTTCACTGCCTCGCCGATCCGCTCGCGCAAGCTCATGCCACGTCCCCTGTTTTGCCTGATTGTCACCCTATCGCGCCGCCGCCGCCGTGACAACCTTGGCCCCCAAAACCAACCCATTGAAATCACAGGAAAACCCATGCGACGCGCGGCCTTGACCCGGCCCGCCCCGGCACATAGGTTGCCCGGCGATCCACCGCCCGGGAGTCGCCCCATGCCCGCCAGCCCGCAAACCCAGCCCAAACCGACCGCCTGCCTTGCGCTTGCAAATGGCACGGTGTTTTACGGCAAGGGCTTCGGCGCCACCGGCACCACGGTGGCCGAGCTTTGCTTCAACACCGCGATGACCGGGTATCAGGAGATCATGACCGATCCCTCCTACGCCGGACAGGTCGTCACCTTCACTTTCCCCCACATCGGCAACGTCGGGGTGAACGTCGAGGATGACGAGACCGCCGAACCGATCGCCGCCGGGATGGTGGTGAAATGGGATCCGACCGAACCCTCGAACTGGCGCGCCACCGGCGCGTTGACGCAATGGCTGACCGCCAAGGGCCGCATCGGCATCGGCGGGCTCGATACCCGTCGGCTGACCCGCGCCATCCGTCAGCAGGGCGCGCCGCATGTGGCGCTGGCCCATGACCCCGCGGGCAACTTCGACATCGGCGCGCTGGTCGCCAGGGCCCGCGCTTGGAAGGGTCTCGTCGGCCTCGATCTGGCAAAAGACGTGACCTGCGCCCAAAGCTATCGCTGGGATGAAATGCGCTGGGCCTGGCCACAGGGCTACGCCCGCCGCGAGGGCCCCGGCCTGCGCGTGGTCGCGATCGACTATGGCGCCAAACGCAACATCCTTCGCTGCCTCGCCTCGGCGGGGTGCGAGGTCACCGTGCTGCCCGCCTCGGCCACCGCCGAGGATGTGCTGGCGCTGAACCCCGAGGGCGTGTTCCTGTCGAACGGCCCCGGCGACCCGGCGGCCACCGGCCTCTATGCCGTGCCGATGATCAGGGGCGTGCTGGCGGCCGATCTGCCGCTGTTCGGCATCTGTCTTGGCCATCAGATGCTGGCGCTGGCGCTTGGCGCCCGCACGGTGAAGATGAACCACGGCCACCACGGCGCCAACCATCCGGTGAAGGATCTGGAAACCGGCAAGGTCGAGATCACGTCGATGAACCACGGCTTTACGGTGGACAGCCAGACCCTGCCCAAGGGCGTGGTGGAAACCCACGTCAGCCTGTTCGACGGCTCCAACTGCGGCATCCGGCTGGCGGGGCGCCCGGTGTTCTCGGTGCAGTACCACCCCGAGGCCAGCCCCGGCCCGCAGGATAGCTACTACCTGTTCGAGCGGTTCACGGCCGCGATGCAGGCACGCCGCGCGGCCTGACCCCGGCGTCCGGCTGGCGTTAACCGCGCCTTAACCGAAGCGGGCGAAGCTGGCCCGGCCGCCGCCGCTCCGGTTTTGCCATGTCCAGCCGCCCGCTCCGCCTCGTCTCGCTTGCCGTCGCCCCGCGCCGGGTGCGGCAGGGCTTGCCGGGTGAGGCCTTGCTGCGCCACCTTGCCGGAAATGGGGCGCTCGCCCCCACCGTGCTGCCGCATGCCTTTGCCCTGCTCGCGCAGCGCGAGGCGCGGCTGGCCGACATCCTCATCGCGCGCGGCTGGGTCGCCCCCGCCGATCTGCTGGCCGCCGAGGCCGCGTTGCGCGGCGCCCAGGTCATCGACCCCGAGGCCGCGCCGCCCGACCCCCGCCTGATCGACCGCCTGGGGGCGGCCCGCTGCATCGCCGAGGGGCTGCTGCCCTGGCGGCGCGCGGGGGGCGTTGTCGTCGTCGCCACCGCCCGCCCCGACCAGTTCGCCCGGTGCGAGCGCGAACTGGGGGCGCTGTTCGGTCCGGTGGTGATGGTGCTGGCCGACGAGGCGGCAATCGGGCGCGCCGTCGTGGCGCTGCGGTCCGCCGTCCTGGCCAACCGGGCCGAAACCCTGGTGCCCGCCGACGAAAGCTGCCGGGGCTGGCGCGCGCTCGCCCCCGCGCGCGCCGCGCCGCTGGTGATGATCGCGCTGGCCGTGCTGCTGGCCGCGCCACGGCTGGTGTTCGGGCTCCTGATGCTGTGGACGCTGATCACCCTGATCGCCACCACGGCGCTGAAAGCCGCCGCCGTGGTGGCCCAGCTTCGCGCCCGCCGCCTGCCCGCCCTCGCCCAAGCGGCGCCGCTGATCGCCCGCCTGCCCTGCGTCTCGATCCTCGTGCCGCTATATCACGAGCCCGACATCGCCGCCCGTCTGGTCGCCCGCATCGCCCGGCTGGACTATCCGCGCGAGCTGCTCGACATCGTGCTGTGCGTCGAGGCCGAGGATGCGATGACCGCCGCCGCCCTTGCCGCCACCCGCCTGCCCCCCTTCATGCGCATCGTCACGGTTCCGCCGGGCCCGCTGAAAACCAAGCCGCGCGCGCTGAACTTCGCGCTGCCGTTCTGCCGCGGCAGCATCATCGGCGTCTACGACGCCGAAGACGCGCCCGACCCCGACCAGATCCGCCGTGTGCTCCACCGCTTTCATGAACGCGGCCCCGAGGTTGCCTGCCTGCAGGGGCGGCTTGATTTCTACAACGCGCACACCAACTGGCTGACACGCTGCTTCACCATCGAATATGCGGCCTGGTTCCGCGTCGTGCTACCCGGCCTCGTCCGCCTTGGTCTGACGATCCCGCTGGGCGGCACCACGCTGTTCTTCCGCCGTGACGCGCTGGAGGCGCTGGGGGGCTGGGACGCCCACAACGTCACGGAAGACGCCGACCTCGGCTTGCGCCTCGCCCGCCACGGCTACCGCGCCGAGTTGATCGAGACGGACACCGCGGAAGAGGCAACCTGTCAGCCGCGCGCCTGGGTGAAACAGCGGTCACGCTGGCTGAAAGGCTACATGGTCACCTGGGCCGTGCACATGCGCCAGCCCCGCAGGTTGTGGCGCGAGCTTGGGCCTCGGCGGTTCTGGGGCGTGCAGGTGCTCTTTCTCGGCACCATTTCGCAATTCCTGCTGGCCCCGGTCCTGTGGTCGTGCTGGCTGCTGGTGGCGGGTCTGCCGCATCCGCTGGCGGGCCTGCCCGCGCCGCTGCTCTGGGCACTCACCGGGCTGTTCCTCGCCTCCGAGGCGGTCAACATCGCGACCGGCCTGATCGGCCTCGCCGCCACCCGGCATCGCGGGTTGATGCTCTGGGTGCCCACGCTGTCGCTCTACTTCCCGCTTGGCGCGCTCGCCGCCGCGAAGGGCGTCTGGGAACTGATCGGCCGCCCGTTCTACTGGGACAAGACCACCCACGGCCATCATACCCCGGCCGACGATACGAACGACGACACCTCACCAACCGAAAGCGCGCCACCCCCGCTCGTTCCCGCGCTCAGCGCGTCCTGATCTCGCCCGCGTCGATCTTCAGCCGCGTCTCGAACGCCTTCGAGATATGCGCCCGCAGCGCCTTGTAGGCCGCGTCGCCGTCATGCGCCGCGATCGCCGCGACGATCGCGTCATGCTCGGCCAGCGCCACCTCTTCACGCCCCACCGCGGCAAAGGTCGTCGTCGCCAGCAGCCCCATCGAGCGGTGCACAAGCTCAAGCTGCTGCACCAGAAAGCGGTTGTGCGAGGCAAGGTGGATCTGCTTGTGGAACCGCCGGTTCGCGCGGCTCAGCGCCTGCGGATCGCCCAACAGCGCCCGATCCTCGCGCGCCATGTCCTGCAGCACGTGAATCTCCTCGTCGGTCGCGTGCCGCGCCGCCAGCCGCGCCGCCAACCCTTCCAGCTCGGTGCGCACGGCGTAAAGTTCCGCCAGTTCGTTGTGGTCCAGCGAGGCGACGATCAGGCTGCGGCCGTCGCGCGTCAGCATCGACTGCGTTTCCAGCCGCTGCAACGCCTCGCGCACCGGGGTGCGCGACACCCCGAACCGGTCCGCCAGTTCCGATTCCACCAGCCGGTCGCCGGGCCGGTAAAGGCCCGAGTCGATCGCCTCCAGAATCAGCGTGTAGGCATCTTTCTGCGCAGGTTTGACGTCTTTCATTATCGGCTCCGGTCGGGTGGCGAACCCTAGCGCCGCGGACGGGGGGCTTTCAAGCCTTGCGCCTTCCTTGCGCCTTGCCGCTGCCTGGCTGCGGGGCTACCTAAAGACCCATGCATGCCGCCGCCTTCGCCCACGTCTCCACCTGGGTCTTCGACCTCGACAACACGCTTTATCCGCCCTCGGCGCGCCTCTTCGACCTGATCGAGGTGCGCATGACGGCTTGGGTGATGGGTGCACTTGGCGTCGAGCGCGCCGAGGCCGACCGCCTGCGCCGCCATTACTGGCAAAGCTACGGCACCACGCTTGCAGGCCTGATGCGCGAACACGGGGTGGACCCCGGCCCTTACCTGACCGACGTGCACGACATCTCGCTTGATCGCCTCGCGCCCGATCCGGCGCTTGCCGCGGGCATTGCGGCCCTGCCGGGTCGGCGCATCGTCTACACCAACGGCTCGGCCCCCTACGCCGAGCGTGTGCTGGCTGCGCGCGGCCTTGGCGGGCTGTTCGATGCCGTCTATGGGGTGGAACACGCAGGCTACCGCCCCAAGCCCGAGCGCGCCGCCTTCGAGGCGGTCTTTGCCCGCGACGGCGTCCGGACCGAGACGGCCGCGATGTTCGAGGATGACGCCCGCAACCTTGCCGCCCCGCATGCGATGGGGATGCGCACCGTCCATGTCGCCCCGCAGGCGGAACCGGCGCCGCACATCCACCACCATACCGACGATCTGGCGGGTTTCCTGGCGCGTCTCGGCGGCTGAGGCGGGGCCCTCCCCAAGCGGGAAAGCGCCTCAGCAATCCTTGCGGCGAAACGGGCTTGATGCAGATCAAGGCAATTTCGCCAGACCGATACATACTTCAAGCGGGTTGTATGGCGGGGGATATCTCGAAACGCTCGCGGCATGGCCCAAGGGGAACCAAGTCTGAAATTTCAACCCTGCGGGGCGTCGGTATCCGGCTCGAAGAATCTTCGGGCGGTCGTCCGGTCATGCTCTGCCTCGAAAGGAATAGTGCTATGCCTCTTTGCAAGACCTGTCTGAGCGTTGCCATGATCGCCGCCACCTTGGCGGTCGCTTCGGTGGCCAGCGCCGATACGAAGACGCTGACGCCGTTGACTCAGAAGCCGCTTCTGATGGCAAGGCCGAAGATCTCGACCCTCCAGATCAGCTACAGCGTCGGCTGTGTGGTGCGCGGAACGCCGGTCGAATTCCCCAACGACATCGTGTTGAGCAACGAAGGCGCCTTCACCATCCCGGTCGGCCTGAAGGTCGACTGGGTTGTGCCGCCTGGCGCCTACAAGGGCAGCTACACCTTCGCTGCGGCCCTGAAGCCGGGCGAAAACGTGATGCTCGCCAATGTGATGTCGGGCGAGGCCGGGGCCGAGACGCCCTGCACCGTGACCCTCGCCAAGTAGGCCCGTCCGATCTGATCGCGGTGCCGTGGCAGATGCGCCGCGGCATCAGGGTTGGCCGCGGCGACCTGTGCGGTTTGCTATCGTTGGCGGCTCGCCCATGCGGAATGGGCCCCGAATAGGAGACCGCCCTCGCCCGGAGCCTTTACGGCGTTCCGGTGCTCGGCTGGATTGTCCGCGACGTCGCCACCAAGGCGACGAGACCATCTGGTACGCCCTCGTCATCTTCCTGACCTGTGTCATGCTGGCGGTGCAGACTTGGGGCGTGGTGGCGCTGTCGATGACGGCGCTGGGAATGGTGCCGGTGATGTTCGCGCTTCTGATCCGCATCAGCCTGGGGTGACGGAACGCCGCTTGGACAGGCAGTCCGGGCGCCCTATGATCCCGCGCAGGACGAAGGAGCGGCACGGATGGCGCGGGTTCACACGGATGTTCTGGTCTCGGGCGGCGGCGTTGCCGGGCTGACGGCGGCGGCGGCCTTCGGCGCGGCCGGGTTCGGCGTGATCTGCGTCGATCCGACGCCGCCTGTGACCGACGATGCCGCCGAGGGCGCCGACCTGCGCACCACGGCCTTTCTGCAACCCTCGATCCCGGTGCTGGAGGCGGCGGGGCTCTGGGCCCGGCTGGAACCCCACGCCGCGCCCTTGCAGATCATGCGCATCGTCGATGCCGGCGGCCCGGTGCCCGAGCCGCGCATCGTCAAGGATTTCGACGCCGCCGACATTTCGGGCCAGCCCTTCGGCTGGAACCTGCCCAACTGGCTGTTGCGGCGCGAGATGGTGGCGCGGCTGGCCGAGATGGCGACCGTGGAGTTTCGCCCCGGCATTGCCACCACCGCCGTCCTGACCCGTGACGCCGAGGCGCTGGTGACCCTCTCCGACGGCACCCGCGTCGCCGCGCGCCTGCTGGTCGCCGCCGATGGCCGCGGCTCGGTGGTGCGCGAGGCGCTGGGGATCGGTGTGCGCACGATGCGCTATGGCCAGAAGGCGCTGGCCTTCGCGGTGAACCACCCGATCCCGCATGGCAATGTCTCGACCGAGATTCACCGCTCCGGCGGCCCATTCACGCTGGTGCCGTTGCCCGACCGGAATGGCCTGCCCTGTTCCGCCGTGGTCTGGATGGAGCGCGGGCCCGAGGCGCTGCGCCTGGCCGCCTTGCCGGTGCCGGAGTTCGAGGCGGCGATGAGCACCCGCTCCTGCCACCTCTTCGGGCCGCTCATCCTGCTGACCCGCCGCACCGTCTGGCCGATCATCAGCCAGATCGCCGACCGCATGTGGGGCGAGCGCACCGCGCTGATCGCCGAGGCCGCCCACGTCATGCCGCCGATCGGCGCGCAGGGGCTGAACATGAGCCTGGCCGACCTGCGCGTGCTGCTGGACCTGGCGCAGGCCGCGCCCGGCAAACTGGGCGAGCGGGCGATGCTGGAAACCTACCACCGCCGCCGCCACGCCGAGGTGGTTGCCCGCATCACCGGCATCGACGCGCTGAACCGCGCCTCGATGCTGGGCGCCCCGGCGCTGCGGGATGCCCGCGCCAAGGCGCTGAACGCGCTCTACTCGGTCGCCCCGCTGCGCAAGACGCTGATGCGCGCGGGGCTCGGGGTGCGTTAAAGCACCGCGTCCACCACCGTCTTCAGCCGCCCCAAGGTGCCCTCGACGTCATAAAGCTTGTCGAGCCCGAAGAGACCCAGCCGGAAGGTGCGGAACCCCTCGGGCTCGTCGCATTGCAGCGGCACCCCCGCCGCGATCTGCATGCCCAGGGCGGCGAACTTCTTGCCGTTCTGCACCTCGGGATCGTCGGTATAGCTGACCACCACGCCCGGCGCCTCGAACCCCTTGGCCGCGACCGACCGCACACCCTTGGCCGCCAGCATCGCCCGCACGCCATCGCCCAGCGCCCACTGCGCCTCTTTCAGCCGCGCGAAGCCGTAGTCGCGCGTTTCAGTCATCGTGTCGCGAAAGGCGGCCAGCGCATCGGTCGGCATCGTCGCGTGATAGGCGTGGCCGCCCTTTTCATAGGCTTCCATGATCGACAGCCACTTCTTCAGATCGAGCGCGAAACTCGACGAGGCCGTGCCCTCGATCCGCGCCCGCGCCCGGTCGGACAGCATCACCAGCCCGGCCGAGGGCGAGGCCGACCAGCCCTTCTGCGGCGCCGAGATCAGCACGTCCACCCCGGTTGCCTTCATGTCGACCCAGACACAGCCCGAGGCGATGCAATCGAGCACGAACAGGGCGCCGACGTCATGCGCGGCCTCCGCCAGCGCCTTGAGGTAGTCGTCGGGCAGGATCAGCCCGGCCGAGGTTTCCACATGCGGGGCAAAGACCACGTCGGGCCTCGCGCCGTGGATCTTGGCCACCACCTCGTCGATCGGCGCCGGGGCAAAGGGCGCCTGCACCACGTTGGCCGAGGTCCGCGCCTTCATCACCGTGGTTTCGCCGGCAAACCCGCCTGTCTCGAAAATCTGCGTCCAGCGATAGCTGAACCAGCCGTTGCGCACGATGAAGGCATGCCGCCCGCCCGCGAACTGGCGCGCCACCGCTTCCATCCCATAGGTGCCTCCCCCCGGCACCAGCGCCACCGAGGCAGCGCCATAGACCTCTTTCAGCATCCCCGAAATGTCGCGCATCACGCCCTGAAACCGCGCCGACATGTGGTTCAGCGAGCGGTCGGTGAACACGACCGAGAATTCCTGCAATCCGTCGGGATCGACGTCGGGGCGAAGGGCGGGCATGGCTGTCTCCTCAAGGTCCGTTTGCATCCGACATAGCCCGGACGAGGCCCGATTACACCCCGAAACACGCGCCGGCGCGCTAACCCAGCGGCCCCGGCCGCCGCTCCTCGCTCAGCAGCACATTGGCATCCACCTGGCCCAGCCCCGGAAGCGTCAGGATGCGGCGGCGCAGCACCCGCTCGAAATCCGCCAGATCGCGCGCCACCACCCGCAGTCGGTAGTCGTACAGGCCGAGGATGTGCTGCACCGTCTGCACCTCGGGGATCGCCGTCACGGCGCGCTCGAAATCCTCCAGGCTGACGCGGCCCTTGGTGGCGAGTTTCACGCCCAGAAAGACCGTCACGCCGAACCCGAGTGCCTCGCGGTCCACCACCACCCGCCGCGCGCGGAACACGCCCGCGTCCTGCAGCCGCTTCAGCCGCCGCCAGGCCGCGGGCTGCGACAGGCCGAAGCGTCGGCCAAGCTCGCCCGCCGACAGCGTCGCATCCTGCACCAGCGCGCGCAGAAAGCCGCGGTCGATATCGTCGAGCGCGATCACAGCGGCAGCCCCTCACCCGCCTTGATCATCGCGACATGCATCAGCGCCTCGATGTCGGCGATATGCGGCAGCGCAAGGATGCGGTCGCGGTAGACCTCCTGGTAATGACCGATGTCGCGCGCGATCACGTCCAGCCGCACATCGACGCGGCCGAGAAAGGTCTGGATCTCGATCACTTCGGGCACGGCACGCGCCGCCGCGATGAACTCGTCAAACGCGCGCGGGTTGGTCTTGTCGAGCGTGAAGCGCAAGCTGACCTCGACCTCATAGCCCAGCGCGCGCCAGTCGATCACCGCCTCCTGCCCCTTCAGCACGCCGCCCGCCTTCAGCCGGTCGAGCCGCCGCCAGCAGGTCGCGGCCGTCACCCCGGCCCGCTCGGCCAGGTCGGCCATCGCGAGGTCTGGCTCTGCCATCAGATGGCGAAGGATGCGTCGATCAGTATCGTCGATCTGCATGATTTTTCCGGAATCTGGCTAATCACGTTATGCCTTTTCGCAGAGAAATTGCCTGGGCGCAAACTATGAACGGTTCCTTGCCGCAATTCCCCTATGCTGCCCGCGACGAAACCAGCCAGAAGGAAGCGCCCGATGCGCGTCTATTACGATCGCGACTGCGACATCAACCTGATCAAGGACAAGAAGGTGGCCATTCTCGGCTACGGGTCGCAGGGCCACGCCCATGCGCTGAACCTGCGCGATTCGGGCGCCAAGAACGTCGTCGTCGCGCTGCGCGAAGGCTCCGCCTCGGCGAAGAAGGCCGAGGCCGAAGGGCTGAAGGTGATGGGCATCGCCGAAGCCGCCGCCTGGTGCGACCTGATCATGTTCACCATGCCGGACGAACTTCAGGCCGCCACCTACAAGAAATACGTCCATGACAACCTGCGCGACGGCGCGGCGATCGCTTTCGCGCACGGTCTCAACGTCCACTTCGGCCTGATCGAGCCGAAGCCCGGCGTCGACGTCATCATGATGGCGCCGAAGGGGCCCGGCCACACCGTGCGCGGCGAATTCGTCAAGGGCGGCGGCGTGCCCTGCCTCGTGGCCGTCCATCAGGACGCGAGCGGCAAGGCGATGGAGCTTGGCCTCAGCTATTGCTCGGGCATCGGCGGCGGCCGTTCGGGCATCATCGAGACCAACTTCCGTCAGGAATGCGAAACCGACCTGTTCGGCGAACAGGCCGTGCTGTGCGGTGGTCTGGTGGAACTGATCCGCATGGGCTTCGAGACCCTGGTGGAAGCCGGCTATGAGCCCGAAATGGCCTATTTCGAGTGCCTGCACGAAGTGAAGCTGATCGTCGACCTGATCTACGAGGGCGGCATCGCAAACATGAACTACTCGATCTCGAACACCGCCGAATACGGCGAATATGTCTCGGGCCCGCGCATCCTGCCCTACGCCGAAACCAAGGCGCGCATGAAGGAAGTGCTGGAAGACATCCAGTCCGGTCGCTTCGTGTCGAACTTCATGGCCGAAAACGCCGTCGGGCAGCCCTTCTTCAAGGCCACCCGTCGCCGCAACGACGAGCACCAGATCGAGAAGGTCGGGGAAAAGCTGCGCGCCATGATGCCCTGGATCGCCAAGGGCAAGATGGTCGACCGTTCGCGGAACTGACCACGATGAAACGGGCGCCTTCGGGCGCCCGTTCTCTTTCCGCCTCTGGCCAGCCGAGCCGCAGCCGCAAGAGGACCAGCGCGCTGAGCGCCGCGGCCAGCATCGGCAGCGCGGAGGCCAGTGGCACGGGCGAGACAGGTATCGGTGACGACGCCACTCCGACCCGAAGCGCGAACAGCAGATCGTAGCTCTGGCTGAACAGTGCGCTCCGCCCCGTCAGGCTGGCCGGATCGCCCGCCGAGTTGACCCGCGTCCAGTCGCCACCCGGATAGGAAGACCCGGTGCGCAGCGTCGCAATGCTCATGTTGGTGCCGCTGAGCGGCCGCATGATCGCCAGATAGCGCCCCGGGGTGATGTTCCAGCCGCCCGTCGCCACCGACTGGGGCACCAGCGGCGTGCCGAGCGGACCCGCGTTGGTGGTGGCCGTCATCGACGCCAGCAGGGCGCCCACGATCTGCGTGCCCAGGTTCGCAGGCACCGCGGAACTCAGCGCGTAAAGCTGGTAGACCACCGGCACCGAGACGCCGGAGCCCAGCAGATTGAAGGTGATGGCGTCGAGCGTGCCGGACTCTGTCACCGTGAACGACTGGCCGAGGTTCGTCGTCGTGTGGCTGGATTCGGTCGAATAGCCGAGCGTGGTGAGTGGCCAGGACAGGTTCGAGATCGTGGTGGCGGAGGTGAGCGTCGCGAAGACCAGCCCGAAGACAGCCGCAATCAGTCCACGCACGATGGTCACCCCTGTTTGCGCCGACCAATAGGTACGCGGAAACTGGTTTCCAAAGCCTTAACGCGAAGGCGATGACACCCCGGAGACGATGCGCCGGAGATTGCGCCCCCTCAGACGGCGGCCTGCACCGCCGCGACGATCTCGTCCACCACCTCGGCCAGCAGCGCCTCGTCGGTGCATTCCGCCATCACCCGCACCAGCGGCTCGGTGCCCGACTTGCGGATCAAGAGCCGCCCCGAGCCGTTCAGCCGCACCTCGGATGCCGCGATCACCGCCTGCACCGCTGCCGTCTTCAGCGGCTCCTGCCCTGCGCCGTAGCGGACGTTCTTCAGCAGTTGCGGCACCCGCTCGAAGCTGTGCACCAGTTCCGACGCGGGCCGCCCGGTGCGGGCGATCTCGCCCAGAAACTGCAGGCCCGCGATCAGCCCGTCGCCGGTGGTGGCGTAGTCGGTCATCACGATGTGCCCCGACTGCTCGCCGCCCAGGTTCCAGCCGCCGCGCCGCATCGCCTCGACGACGTAGCGGTCGCCGACCGGCGTGCGCTCCAGCCGGACGCCCTGCCCGCCAAGGTAGTGCTCAAGGCCAAGATTGGACATCACGGTGGCAACCAGCGTGTTGTCGCGCAGTCGGCCATCTTCGGCCCAGCGCGTGGCGAACAGCGCCATGATCTGGTCGCCGTCGGCAATCTGGCCCTTCTCGTCGATGATCATCACCCGGTCCGCGTCACCGTCGAGCGTGATGCCAAGGTCCGCGCCCTCGGCCAGCACCCGCGCCGCGCAGGCCTCGGGATGGGTCGAGCCACAGGCCTGGTTGATGTTGAAGCCATTGGGCGAAACCCCGATCGGGATGACCTCGGCCCCCAGTTCCCACAGCGCCTCGGGCGCGGCCCTGTAGGCGGCGCCATTGGCGCAATCCACCACCACCTTCAGCCCGCCGAGCGCGCCCCGGCCCGGAAAGGTGGTCTTCACATATTCGACGTAGCGCCCGCGCGCGTCGTCGATCCGTTTGGCGCTGCCGATCTCGTCCGAGTCTGCCAGCGGCACCTCGCCTTCCACCATCGCCTCGATCGCCAGTTCGGCCTCGTCCGACAGCTTGAACCCGTCGGGGCCGAAGAACTTGATGCCGTTGTCATAATAGGGGTTGTGACTGGCCGAAATCATGATGCCCAGATCAGCCCGCATCGAGCGGGTGAGATAGCCCACCGCCGGGGTCGGCACCGGGCCGAGCAGCAGCACGTTCATGCCCGTGGAGGTGAGGCCCGCCGTCAGCGCCGTCTCGATCATGTAGCCCGACCGGCGGGTATCCTTGGCGATCACGACGCGATGGCCATTGCGGCCGTCGGTGCGGAAGAACTGCCCCGCCGCGGCACCGAGTTTCAGCGCCAACTCGGCCGTCATCGGATGCGCGTTGGCGCGCCCGCGCACACCGTCGGTGCCAAACAGTTTCCGCGTCATGTCAAATCTCCGCCTTTGAATTCAAGCTCATCCATAATGCCAGTGCCTGCCGCGTCTCACGCACATCATGCACACGCACGATCTGCACCCCCTGCGCAATCCCCGCAAGAGCCAGTGCCACCGAGCCCGGCATCCGGTCCTTCGCAAGCGGTGCGCCGCCGATGGTGCCGATGAACCGCTTGCGCGACACGCCCAGCAGGATCGGGCAGCCAAGCGCATGAAACAACGACAGCCGTCGTAGCAGGGCAAGGTTGTGCTCCGCAGTCTTGCCGAAGCCGATCCCCGGATCAATCAGGATATGCGCCCGGTCGACCCCTGCCGCTTCGGCGGCGGTCACGCGCGCGGCCAGATGATCGTAGACGTCCAGCAGCACATCGTCATAGCGCGGATCGGCCTGCATCGTCGCCGGGGTGCCCTGCGCGTGCATCAGGCAGACCGGGGCGCCACTCGTTGCGACGACGGCGGCCATCCCGGCATCGTAGCCCAGCGCCGAGACATCGTTGACGATCCGCGCCCCGGCGGACAACGCGGCCCGCGCCACCCCGGCCTTGCGGGTGTCGATCGATACCGGCACCGCCCCCGCCGCCCGCAGCGCCGCGATCACCGGCGCGGTGCGCGCGATCTCGTCGTCCACCGACACCTCGGCCGCGCCGGGACGGGTGCTTTCGCCCCCGATGTCGAGGATATCGGCCCCGTTAGCCTGCATCGCGCGGGCATGATCGACGGCCGCATTGGGTGTGAAATGGTCGCCGCCATCCGAGAAGCTGTCGGGTGTCACGTTCAGGATGCCCATGATGCGCGGCCGGTCGAGGGCGAGACCCGCAAGGTCGGCGCGCGGCGCGGTCAGCCGGGCCAGCACCTCGGCCGGGATCGCATCAACACCAACGACCTCGGCAGGCGCCTCCCGGCGCAGCACCTCGACCCGGTCGAACCAGCTCCAGCCCCCGGCGAGGGCTTGCGCGCCGACGGGGCGGGCTGGATCGGTCATCGGGATCGGTCGGTAATAGATCATGCGGGTCTTTCGGCTGTCGGGCCTGCGGGATGCCGCAGGCCGCGAGCCAAGGCAAGAGTCACTCGCCCGAGCGTTCGACCGGAACGCGGCTTCCCGCCGGAACCGCAACATTGCTGTGAACCAGCAGCCGGTCCGCGGCCACCGTTTCGGCCAGCCACAGCGCCAGCGCCACCGGGTCATGCGCCCCCGGCCCGTCCACCGCATCCAGCACCAGCTTGGACGGCGCCCAGACCACGGTTTGGCCGTGCTTCATCGCCCAGTCGATCTCGGTCCGGCTGGCAACGACTACGCAGCGCCGGTCGCGGCCCGCCAGCACCCAGGCGTTCTGCTCGATTGCCAGAAGGTCGATCCGCTGTTGCGCCGCCTTCGCCGCCGAGCGCGGCGCGGGCGCCCCCGGCAGGCCCACCGTCAGGATCAGCGGCAGCCCGCGCGCCTCCAGCGCGGTCAGCCGTGCGGGCAGATCGGGCGCGGCAATCGCCGCGTTGTCGAGAAAGACCACCAGCGGGTGCAGCGCGGCCTCGCTGCCATCGGCCTGCACCGCGCGCAGCGGCGCCTCGGCCCGTGCACGCACGATCTCCACCCCCAGCGCGCCGGGGCCACGGTCGAGCTTTTCGACCCGCACGAAGACCCGCATCGCCTGCGGTTCGGCCAGAATGCGCTCGGCCACCCGGGCGGCCAGGGTTTCCAGCAGGTTCAGGCGTTCGGCGGCCAGTTCGGCCGCAATCGCCTCGGTGATGCGGTCGTAGGAGAGGATGCGATCGACATCGTCGTCGATCGGGGCGGGGTGCGGGCGCACCTCGACCACGACGTTGAAGCGGATGCGCTGGGTGGTGCCGCGTTCGGCCTGAAACGCGCCGATCTCGACCGCGACGACGTGGTCGCGCAGGCTGATGCGGTCGCGCGGGTCGGCGCTGGCGGTAGCCTCGGCACGCTCTTCGGGATGCGCGAAGGCAAGGCGGATGTCGGTGATCATGGGCACTCCGTCAGGCATGGCCCAAGGCCCTTGCGGGACAGTTATACCGCGGCGCCGCCCGGCCCGCCATGCCCGGCGGCGGCACACCGGGGCGCGGCTGCGACCTGTCGGTCAGTTCGAGGCCAGTTGCACGGGGTCGCGGTAGAACACATGCGAGCCGATCTGCACGGTTTCCTCGAACTGGTGCGACCAGCTCGGCCAGACCGCCGTCGTGTGGAAATGCGTGGCGCCGTCGGTCAGCGAGCGCGGCGCGCCGTCAAGGATCAGCCGCGCAATCTTGCCCGCCTTGTCATACGACCCCTGATCGTTGATCGCGTCGGTTTGGCCATCGCAGGTAAAGCTGAACTGGCAGGCGTACTTGTGCCCCGAACCCTGATTGACGACCGAGCAGATGTCGTGCGGAAAATTGGGCGAATCGGCGCGGTTGGCGATCACTTCGGCGACCGCGAATTCGCCCTTGACGGATTCGCCGCGCGCCTCGAAGTAGATCGCGTGGGTCAGGCAGGACCATTGCGCATCGCCCGTGGCGACCGGCAGCGTGTCCAGCCAAGCATCATCGTATTGCACTTGCGACGTCACCGTGTCGCCCGGCGCCACCAGCGGGGTGGTGATCTGCTGGATCCGGTTCGGGGCCACGGCCGTCAGGGCCGAGTGTTCCTGCCCCAGCAGCAGGGAGAGGCGCGTATCCACCGAGATGCCCGGATCGGCCGACTGACCTACCGTCATGTCGGCGACCGCCGCCCCGCTCATGGTCAGCAGCATCGCAATGCCGCACGCCCAGACCTTCAGCAAGCGCATGATTTCCGTTCCCGGTATCGTTCCCTCGACCCCGCCCATGGGCAGCGCCATCGGCCGGGCTAGAGAGAAAATCCGCGCGAGTCGAGCGGCGTGGCATTTATGCCACGAAAATCGGCGAAAATCCGCGAGTCGAGGGTGCTTCGGATGCAGCCGCCGCAAAGTCAAGCTGCGGCGCGGCAACACTAAACGTTTGTTTTATGGTAATTCTTCCGATCCGGGACGCGATCCGCCAATGCGAGGTGTGCCGCAGCCAGTCGCGCAACCGGAACGCGAAACGGCGAACAAGACACATAATCGAACCCGGCCTTGCGGCAGAAGGCGATCGATTCGGGGTTGCCGCCATGCTCGCCGCAGATCGACAGCGTCAAATCAGCGCGAGTCGCCCGACCGCGTTCCGCCCCGATCAACAGGAGTTCGCCGACCCCCTCCACATCAAGGGTGTGGAACGGGTCTTCGGGGAACACGCCCTGCTGGACATAGGTGTTCATGAACCGCCCGGCATCATCGCGTGACAGGCCATAGGTCATCTGGGTCAGGTCGTTGGTGCCGAACGACAGGAAGGCCGCATGCTGCGCGATCTCGCCAGCCCGGAGTGCGGCGCGCGGCGTTTCCACCATCACGCCCAGCCGATAGTCGAAATCGGCCCCCATCCGGGTGCGCACCTGTGCTGCCACCGCATCGACACGGGTCTTGACCAGTTCGACCTCGCGCTTGGCCGAGACCAGCGGGATCATGATCTCGGGCACCACCGTGGCGCCCTTGCGACCGACCTCGATCGTTGCCTCGAAGATGGCGCGGGCCTGCATTTCGTAAATCTCGGGCAGGGTGATGCCCAGCCGGACCCCGCGCATCCCCAGCATCGGGTTGAATTCCGACAGCGCCTCGACCCGCCGCGTCACTTCCGACAGCGGCTTGTCGAGCGCCTCGGCCAGTTCGCGAATCCCCTCGCGCGAATGCGGCAGAAACTCGTGCAGCGGCGGATCGAACAGCCGGATGCACACCGGCTTGCCCGCCATGATCTCGAACAGCTTCACGAAATCGGCGCGCTGCATCGGCAGCAGCCGGTCAAGCGCCGCGGCGCGATCCTTCGAGGTGTCGGCGAAGATCATCTCGCGCATCACCGTCAGGCGATCTTCGTCGAAGAACATGTGTTCGGTGCGGCACAGCCCGATGCCCTCGGCCTCGAACATCCGCGCCATCGCGGCATCGGCAGGGGTGTCGGCATTGGCGCGGATGCCGATGTCGCGCACCGCGTCGGCCCAGTGCAGAAGGGTGCGGAAGGTGTCGTCCAGCGCGGGTTCCAGCATCTCGGCCTCGCCCACCAGGGCCTCGCCGCGGGTGCCGTCAACGGTGATCACGTCGCCCTCGTGGAACACCCGCCCATCGGCCGCCTTCAGCGTCTTGTCGCGCGCGTTCACGCTGAGGTCGGAGGCGCCCACGACGCAGGGCAACCCCAGCCCGCGCGCGATCACCGCGGCGTGGCTGGTGATGCCGCCGCGTTCGGTCAGCACCGCGGCAGAGGCGTGCATGCCGCGGATGTCCTCGGGCGCGGTTTCGCGACGCACCAGAATGCAGGGCTCGCCGCGCGCGGCACTGGCCTGCGCGGCGGCCGAGGAGAACACGATCCGCCCCTGCGCGCCGCCCGGGCTGGCCGCGATGCCCTTAGCAAAGCGGTCGCGCGGCGCGCGCGGATCGACCTGCCGGTGCAGCAGTTCCGACAGCGCGCGCGGTTCAACCCGCAGCACCGCATCCTCGGGGGTGATCACGCCATCCTCGGCCAAGGCCACCGCGATGCGCACCCCGGCGCGGGACGACCGCGCGACCTTGACCGCGTCGAGAACATGCAACACGCCGGATTCGATGGTGAATTCGATCTGCATCTCTTCGCGCAGATGGGTCCGGCAGGCGGCGCCGAAGCGCAGCAGATCGGCGAAAATGTCGGGCGCCTCATCCTCCAGCGACGGCCCGCGCGGGTCGCGGATCAGGTAGATCGCCTCGCGGCCCGAGAGCGCGTCGCGGCCCTGGCTCTGGCCAAGGTAGCGCCCCGTCACCTGCGCCTGCCCGGTCACCGGATCGACGAACTGGATCACGCCCGACCCGCTGACACCCGGCCCGATCCCCAGCGCCATCTCCTGCACCACTAGGCCCAGCCCGGCCTCGGGGGGCGCGCCCTTCACCTGGCGCAGGATGCGGGCCGAGGTGCCCTCCCAGGCGCGGGCCATCGAGCGCAGCACCTCGGTCAACTGGCGCACGGGATCCTGCGGGAAGGGTTCGTCCATCTCCTGCTCATAGGCGCGCAGCGCGTTGCGCAGGTTTTCGGGCGAGGGGTCGGCCCCCGCGAAGGCCTCGGCATCAAGCCGCGAGACATGGGTGGCATAGGCCTGCACGAAGCGCAGATAAAGCGCGGTCGCCGCCGCCTCGCCCTGGGTCTCGATCAGCGCGGCATAGGAACGGTCGTTCATGCCGATGTTCAGGATGGTGCCCGGGCCGCCCCATTCTGTTTCCTCGGGCGAAGGCCGGACGGAGACCAGCGGCATCGCGCCGAAATACCCCAGGATCGCGGCGCTGTCCGGCAACTGCCCCGCCGCAATCGCGCGCACCGCCTGCGCCGACAGCGCCACCGTGCGCGGCACCGGCAGGTCGAGCCGCATCAGCCGTTGCAGGCACTTGGCGCGCCAGCCATGCACGGCCCGGCTGACCGGCGCGGTCGCCGTAACCTCGGCGAAATCGGTGACGAGGGGTTGTTTCTGCACTGCGGCGCCTTTCGGGTTCGCGGGCAGGATATACCGGTTCGGGGGCGGCGCAAGCGCAGAGGCCGGGGGGCTGTCTGCCCCCCGGACCCCCCGAGGATACTTGAGGACCGAAAATATGCGGGAGTCAGCCCTCGATCTTCGTCAGGTCGGCGACCTGCGTGCAGATCGCGCGGATGCGGTGCAGCAGGTTGAGGCGGTTGCGGCGGATCACCTGTTTGTCGCTGTTCACCTGCACGGCAGTGAAGAAGGCGTCGATGGGGGCGCGGAGCGCGGCCATCGCGGCCATCGCGGCGGGGAAATCCTCGGCCGCCATCGCGGGGGCGATGGTCGCCTCGGCGGCGTCGAGGGCGGTGAAGAGGGCAAGCTCGGCCGGGTCTTCGGCGAACTTCGGATCGGCGCCGAAGGAGTATTCGACGCCGTCCTTCTGCTCGGCCTGCGTCAGGATCGTGTTGGCGCGCTTGAAGCCTTGCAGCAGGTTCGGGCCGTCCTCGGTGGCGAGGAACGCGGCGAGCGCCTCGGCGCGTTTGACCAGCAGGGTGAGGTCGTCGTTGCCGGGCATCGCGAGGCACGCGTCGATGACGTCGTGGCGGATGCCCTGATCGCGGAGGTAGACCTTGAGGCGGTCGTGGAGGAAGGCGAGGAGATTGCTCCCTTCCTCTTCCCCGAACATTATGTCGGGGATCGAAGTCATAGATTTGTCATCACTTTCGCCGCCCGAAGGTTCCATAATTGCACGCGCGTCTTCAGCAGCTTCTTCCATGTCACGAAGCTGCTCATACAGAATCGTAAAGGAAACGCCGCTCGATCGAGAAACCTCTGCAATAGCGCGCAGCTTCTTTCGGTACTCAGGGTTCATCATCTCGAGTTGATGCCCAAATATCTTGGTCGCGACGATTTGACTTAGCCCGATCCGCACCCCATTCCCCACCACCAGCCGAATGACCCCCAGCGCCGCGCGGCGCAGCGCAAACGGGTCCTTGCTCCCCGTGGGTTTCTCGTCGATCGCCCAGAACCCCGTGAGCGTGTCGATCTTGTCGGCGAGCGCCACGGCGATGCTGACGGGTTCGGTCGGCACGGCGTCGGAGGGGCCGAGGGGCTGGTAATGCGCCTTGCAGGCGGTGGCGACGGCGTCGGGCAGGCCGGCGGCGCGGGCGTAGTAGCCGCCCATCGTGCCTTGCAGTTCGGGGAATTCGCCGACCATCGCGGATTGCAGGTCGGCCTTGGCGACGCGGGCGGCCTCGGCGGCGAGGTCGGGGGCGGCGCCGACGAGGGCGGCGATTTCGCGGGCCAGCGCCTCGATGCGGGCGATGCGGTCGGCCTGAGACCCGAGCTTGTTGTGGAAGGTGACGTGGGCGAGGCCTGCGGCCATCCCCTCCATCCCCACGGATTTCACCGTGCGCAGGTCGTTTTCCCAGAAGAAGCGGGCGTCGGACAGGCGGGCGGAGAGCACCTTCTGGTTGCCGTGCAGGATGGTTGCGCCGTGGTCGGCGGTGTCGCGGTTGGCGACGGTGATGAATTTCTCGATGCGGCCGGTGCGCGGGTTGCGGACCGAGAAGAACTTCTGGTGTTCCTTCATCGAGGTTTGCAGCACTTCGGGGGGGAGGCCGAGGAACGCCTCGCCGATCGAGCCCATCAGGACGACGGGCCATTCCACGAGGCCCGCGACCTCGGTCAGCAGGGCGCGGTCTTCGACGACCTCAAGGCCCTGGGCGAAGGCCATCGTGGTGGCGTCGTGCCAGATTGCGGCCTCGCGTTCGGCGGGGTCGAGGATGACGTGGGCGGCTTTGAGTTTCGCGGCGTAGTCGTCGAAGGAGGAAACGGCGAAGGCGGCGGGGGCCATGAAGCGGTGGCCGCGGGTGGTGGCGGCGGCGGTGATGCCGTCGAGGGTGAGGGGGACGGTGGCGGTGCCGTGGTCGTCGGTCAGGATGCAGAGGATGGCGTGCAGCGGGCGGACCCAGCGCAGCGTGCCCGCGCCCCAGCGCATCGACTTGGGCCAGGGGAAGGCGCGGATGGTGCGGTCGAGGACTTCGGCGACAATCTCGGGCGCCGGGCGGCCGGGGTATTCCGCCGTAGCCATGAGAACTTTCTTTCCCTTAACTTCGGCCACGCGAATAAGGAGCGAACCTGAATCCGAGGAAATGACGCCACCGCTCCGCAGGTGTCCGATTTTTTCCTGATACCAACTTGATGGTGCCTCCAGCCCCAAGCCTCTCAAATAGCCGGCCAAAGCATCGTCACGCGCATCAATGCTCGGTCCCTTCTTCTCTTCCCGGAGAGTCTGGCTCTCGCTGGAAAGCCCTTCCAGCGCCAGCGTGAGGCGGCGGGGGGTGGAGAAGGCGGCGGCATGGGCATAGGTCAGGCCCGCCTCGACCAGACCATCGGTGACCAGCTTGCGCAGGTCTTCCCGGGCGCGCGGCTGCATCCGGGCCGGGATTTCCTCGGAGAAAAGCTCGATGAGCAGGTCGGGCATGGGATCACTCTTCGATGGAGGTATCGACGGGAACGGCGGGGTCGAGCTGCTGCCAGGCGAAGGCGTGGCCATCGGGGAAGACCGCGATGACCCGGTCGACATCGGGGGCGACGCCCTTTTGCGCGAGGAAGGCCTTCGCCTCGCCCGCTTGCAGGGCCAGGCTGATCTTTCGGGCGTCGAAGCAGGAGAACCAGCCGGGGGCCAGCAGCGGCTCGGCCTTCACATAGGGCGCATAGCGGGCGGCGAGTTCCGAGAGCGGGGTCGCCACGGTGAAACAGGCGCGAAAGCGGATCGGCGAGGAGGTCGCGTCGATGCCGTGGAAGTCGTCGGCCTGCAGCTTGACCGGGGCGCCGCCCGCGGTGGGCACCAGCGTCATCGCAAGGCCGGGGCCAAGGGCGACCGGGCTGTAATAGGCGTATTGCTGGGTATACCAGAGCCCCGCGCCCATCACGGCGGCGGTCAGCACGATCCCGCCAGCGACGATCTTGCCGTTCACAATGGCCCACCTTGGCCGATACGGATACCCAAGAGGTGCAGGTTCCCCCTAGGGGCACGCTCAGCCATGAATTCCATTTCGACCGGGGCACTACCACGCGCTTCAAACGCCCTGACCAGCCACTCAAAGCTCGACGATCCGAGAGACGCTATATGGATGTAGCCGCTGGTTGGAGCGATTTCACCAATACCAACTAGGCCGGAAGTTCTGGAAGATCCGGCCTCAATCCGCAGTTCATTGCCATTCTTGTCTACTTGCCGGTCCGGCATAATTGTCCAGCGCACTGAGTTGCTGGACGCGACGACCTGCTTTTCTCCATTGATCTGGCGTTCGAGTAAATTAGCTGTCGCCGTGCCAGATAGCCAACGTGCCGACACTAATGGCGCCGCGGCCGGATCCCCGTTCGAACAGTCGGGTTCCAGGCTAAACCCGTAGTTCCACGAGGTTGTCCGTAGCGTGAGGGTTAACACAGCGCCATCCCCCCGCCCGCTTCGGTCTGGCGGAAGGCATCGGCGCAGCGTTTGGCCAGTGCGCGGACGCGGCCGATGTAGGCCTGCCGTTCGGTCACCGAGATCACGCCGCGCGCGTCGAGCAGGTTGAACAGGTGGCTGGCCTTGATGCACTGGTCATAGGCCGGGTGGGCCATCACGATGGTGCGCCCGGCCTTGTCGGGCTGCGGCGCGGTCAGGATACGGTCGCATTCGGCCTCGGCATCCTCGAAGTGCTTGAGCAGCATCGCGGTATCGGCCTGGTCGAAGTTCCAGCGGCTGTATTCCTGTTCGGTCTGGCGGAAGATGTCGCCATAGGTCAGCGGGATGGGCGCATCAGGATCGTTGAACGGCATGTCCATCACATGGTCGATGCCAAGGACATACATCGCGAGGCGTTCAAGACCGTAGGTCAGCTCGCCCGAAACGGGGTGGCAGTCGTGGCCGCCGACCTGCTGGAAATAGGTGAACTGCGACACTTCCATGCCGTCGCACCAGACCTCCCAGCCCAGACCCCAGGCGCCGAGGGTCGGGCTTTCCCAGTCGTCCTCGACAAAGCGGATGTCGTGCAGCGCGGTGTCGATGCCGATCGCGTCGAGCGAGCCGAGGTAGAGATCCTGCATATCCGGCGGCGAGGGTTTGATCAGCACCTGATACTGATAGTAGTGCTGCAGGCGGTTGGGGTTTTCGCCATAGCGCCCGTCGGTGGGGCGGCGCGAGGGCTGCACGTAGGCTGCCGCCCAGGGGCGCGACCCGAGCGAGCGCAGCGTGGTGGCCGGGTGGAAGGTGCCCGCGCCCACTTCCATGTCGTAGGGTTGCAGCACGGCGCAGCCCTTCGCGGCCCAGTAGGCCTGAAGCCGCAGGATGATTTCCTGAAAACTGCGGGGGGTTCCTTGCGTCGCGGCCATCGTCCACCTCTTGGAAAGCGCGTTCTCCATAGGCAACGGGGGCGGCAGGGTCAATTGCGGCAGGCGCTGCGCCGTGGAATATTGACGTGCATCCGGGGGCCCGTCTGCTAGGGTTTGGCGGGCTGCATTTTTGGTGCGATGAAATAACAAGGGAAAGCAGAGGCATGCGGACGGCGTTGATACTCTTTGTGGCATTCATACTGACCGGGGTGGCGGGACCGTCCGCGCAGGCTCAAACCTCCGCGCAAGCGGTGGCCTGGGTGCAGATGGTGGCCGAGCCAAACCTGCAACAGGCCGAGGACACCGTGCGCGGCTATTCCCGCACCTTCCAGAACGTTGCGGGCTTCGCGCTGCCCGCAGGCTGGTATGCGGTCGTGCTCGGACCCTTTTCGCCCGACGATGCGCGGACCGTCTTGCAGAACTACCGCGCCCGTGGCGCAATCCCCGCCGACAGCTATGTCGCCGACGGGCATGACTTCGGCGCGCAGTTCTGGCCCGCCGGTGCCACGACGACGACACCCGACCCCGCGACGACCCCGGCGCCCGCAGCGGATGCCCCGGCGCCCGTCGTGACCGCAGCGGCCGATCCGACGCCCGGCGCGAGCCTGCCCGACGAAACCCCCGCCGAGGCGCGCGCCGCCGAAGCCGCCCTGACGCTGAACGACCGGCAAGAGGTGCAGCGCGCCCTCGGCTGGGACGGTTTCTACGCCAGCATCATCGACGGCGCCTTTGGCCCCGGCACGCGCAGTTCCATGGCCGCCTGGCAAAAGGCGCAGGGGGCCGATCCGACCGGCATCCTGACCTCCGCGCAGCGCAAGGCCCTGCTGGATGGCTACCACGGCGACCAGGCGGCTCTTGGCCTGCAAAACGTCACCGACGCCGACGCCGGAATCGCCATCGACCTGCCGATGGCGATGGTGGGTTTCGCCAGCTACGCCCCGCCCTTCGCCCGCTACGACGAAAAGGCGGGCAGCGCAGTGCAGGTGCTGCTGCTCAGCGAGCCCGGCAATTCCGCCACGCTCTCGGGCCTCTTTGACCTCTTGCAAAGCCTTGCCATCGTTCCGGCCAGCGGCGCGCGCACCCTGACCGACAAGATGTTCGACATCGCCGGGACGGACGACGCCCGGCACACCTACGCCCATGCCGAAGTGACGGGCACGACCGTCAAGGGCTATCTGATCAGCTTCCGGCCCGAGATGGAGACCCGGATGGCTCGCGTGCTGGCGGCGATGAAGGCCAGCTTCAAGTCCAGCGGAACGCAGGCGCTGGATGCGACGATGGTGCCCCTGTCGGACGCGCAGAAGCAGGGCATGGTGGCGGGCCTCGACATCCGCAAGCCGGTGATCGCGCGGTCGGGTTTCTTCATCGACGCAGGCGGCGACGTGCTGACCACCACCGAGGTTCTGAACGACTGTTCGCGTATCACCTTCGGTGACAACCACGCCGCCACGCTCGCCTATCGCGACGATGCCCTGGGCATCGCGCTGTTGAAGCCGCAGGGCGCGCTGTCGCCGATGGCCTTTGCCCGGATGGCCACGACCGCGACGCAGCCCCATTCGCCGGTGGCGGTGGCGGGCTACTCCTATGCCGGGGCGCTGCTGTCGGCGACGCTGACGCTGGGCACCTTCGACGAGGACAAGGGCCTGAACGGCGAGCCCGACCTGCGCCGCCTGACGATGAGCGTGCTGCCCGGCGATGCGGGCGGGCCGGTCCTTGACGCGGGCGGCGCGCTGGTGGGGATGCTGCTGCCGCGCACCACCGACCCCGCCAAGGTGCTGCCAGCCACGGTCGCCTTCGCCGCCGGGGCCGCCCCGATCGCCACCGCGATCGCAGGCCAGGGCGCGACCCTTGCCGCCGCTGACCCGCAACCGCCGATGCCCCCGGAAGACCTTGCCGTGCTGGGCGCGAAGATGACGGTGCTGGTGTCCTGCTGGCACTGACGCAACAGGCCGGGGCGTTGCGGCGCCCCGGCCTGCTGATTGCGGATCAGGACGGCCTCAGCCGACGTGATAGAGCGAGTTGAACAGCCGCGGTTCCAGGCTTTCGGTGGCGAAGGTCGGCCCCTCGGTCAGCACCGACACGGCATCGTGGCTGTGCAGGCTTTCCTGATGGCTCGCCACGATGCGGAAATCGCCGATCCGCGCATCGGCCAGCAGTTCCGCCGCAAAGCTGCGCGCCGCATCCTCGACAAAGATCGGGTTGGCGGCGTTCAGTTCGGCGAACGCCTGTTCATCCTCGCGCTTCACCATCACCTGCGTCTCGGTCGGCACGGCGGCGCGGCAGAGGTCCACCAGATCCTCGAACCACAGGCAGCCCTGATCCTTCACCGCCACGGACACCCGGGCCACCGAACGCTGCGAATGTGGCGTGGCAAGCTGGCCGCGATACTTGCGGGCGTGTTCGCTGAGTTCCAGCGAGCAGGGGCAGGTCGAGGAATAGACATAGTCGAGGTGCATGATCTTCTTGCGCAGCCCCGCCCGCTCCACCAGTTCCAGCGCGATGTCGTAATACTGGTAACCGCTCAGCCCGGACCGGAGTGAACGAACTTTCATCGGGAAAGAGAAACGCATCTGGATGCGCGCGTCGAAGCTTTCGAGGCTGGCCTTGTAGTCGTCCAGCGCCGCCTCGATCACTTCAAAGCTGAACGTCCGTTCGGCATGGCCATAGAAGCTGCGCATGATGCGCGACATGTTGATGCCCTTCTTCTCGGCCTCCAGGCTGACGGTGCCGGTCACCGAGGTTTCCAGCGTCAACTCGCCCCCACCCTGCCCGTTGGAGGAGCGGGTGTGAAACCGGATCGGCAGGCGGAAGTTGGAAATGCCGACATGCTGAATCTGCGTGCGCGCGCCGACGATCAGGCTGGCCGGGCCGTTCTGAAGGTCGGGCAGGCTGTCCTTGTAGCCGTCGTCCACGGCGAAATCGGCCGGGTAGCTTCGGCTCAGGCTCGGATAGACCGCCGCCTCCATGCCCGGCAGCAACCGCGTGACGGCGGGATCGAGCCGCGCAATCTCCGCATCGCTCGACCTGCCCGCCCAGGCGCGCAGCAGCGCAAGTGCCCGCTCCGCGTCCTCGCGGGTCGGTTTGCTGTCGAAGTCCGGGAAATGGATGTTCATCGGATCTCTCCCCTGCGTGGTCGCAGCCCCCGATAGATGGGGTGGCTGCCACCAGAGTCCAGTCTACTGGAAAGGTCTACGCCGGATACGACAAATCAGATCAGATCGAGACCCGCGCGCAGGTCGGCCAAAAGGTCGCCCGCATCCTCCAGCCCGACCGACAGCCGGATCAGACCGGGCGTGATGCCCAGCGCGGCCTTCTGGTCCGCCGGCAGGCGCTGGTGGGTTGTCGTCGCCGGATGAGTCGCGATCGACTTCGCATCCCCCAGATTGTTGGAAATCTTCCAGATTTTCAGCCCGTCGAGCATCCGGAAGGCGGCCTCTTTGCCGCCCGCCACGTCGATCGACAGCATCGTGCCCGGCGCGCTGAGCGTCGCCGTGGCCAAGGCGTGCTGCGGATGCGACGGCAGGCCCGGATAGATCACCCGCGCCAGCCGCGCATCGCCCTCCAGCGCCGTCGCGATGATGCCGGCACTTTCCGCCATCGCGCGGCAGCGCAGATCGAGCGTCTGCATCCCGTTCAGCATGATCCAGGCCGTGAACGGGCTCATCGAGCCGCCGGTGTGCTTCATGTAGGGTTCGAGCGTCTTGCGGATGAACTCCCTCGTGCCGCAGATCACGCCGCCCAGCGCGCGGCCCTGCCCGTCGATATGCTTGGTGGCGGAATAGACCACGACATCGGCGCCCATTTCGACCGCACGCGAAAACACCGGGGTGGCGAAGACGTTATCCACAATCACCAGCGCGCCCTGCTCATGGGCGATCTCGGCCACCGCCCTGATGTCGATCATCTCCAGTGTCGGGTTGGAGATCGACTCGAGAAACACCGCCCTGGTGCCCGGCCGCACCGCCGCGCGCCATTGCGCAAGGTCGATGCCGTCGACAAAGGTCACCTCAACGCCGAACCGGCGCAGCACGTCCTCAAGGATGTAAAGGCACGAGCCAAACAGCGCGCGCGAGGACACGACGTGGTCGCCCGCCTTCAGCATCGAGGTCAGCGCGCCGTTGACGGCGGCCATGCCCGAGGCGGTGGCAAAGGCGTCCTCCGTTCCCTCCACCGCCGCGATGCGGTCTTCGAACATGCGCACGGTGGGGTTGCCATAGCGGGCGTAGATGAATTCATCCTCGCCTGCCTTGAGAAAGCGCGCCTCGGCCTGCTCGGCGCTGTCATAGGCAAAACCCTGCGTCAGGAAGATCGCCTCGGCCATCTCGCCATACTGGCTGCGGCGGCTGCCGGTGTGAACGAGCTTCGTGCGGATGTTCCAGTCGTCTGCCATCTGGCGCCCCTTCGCGAGCAACAAAAAACCCCCACCGCGAAAGGCGTGGGGGCCGTGCCCTGCCCTCTTTAGCGGTTTGTTTAACGTGGCCCGCAATCCGGTGAACAAAGCGCCACGCGGCGCGGCATACGCCCGCTGTGGCAAAACGTCAACACGGGGGTGCCGTCATGCGGCTGTAATCTGCGGTTCATCCGGCTGTCGCGGGGCGCAGCTATCCCCGCCCCCAAGATATGGTGGGGAAGGCGGATGCCCCTTCTACGGATCAACGCGGACGGCACCATTCCCCGCTGCGAGGGCGGGTGGGAGGCCCTGTCGGCGGCCCTCGCGGCCCTGCCGGAAGGCGTGCCGGTGATCGTGATGATCCATGGCTTCCGCTTTTCGCCCACGGTTCCCGGCCAGAGCCCGCACAGCCACATCCTGTCGCTTGAACCGGTGCAGGACTGCTGGAAGGCGATCTCCTGGCCGCGGCATCTGGGCTTTGGCCGGGGTGACGCCGCGCAGGGCCTGGGCATCGCCTTCGGCTGGGAGGCGCGCGGCACGATCCGGGCCGCCTACGCCGAGGCAGCGCTGGCGGGCGCGGCGCTGGCCGCCCTGATGACCCGGATCGACGCCCAGCGCCCCGGCACACGGGTCGAGGTGCTGGCCCACAGCCTGGGTGCAAGGGTCGTCTTGCAGGCGCTGCACCATCTCGACCGGCCGATCCTTGGCCGCGCCGTGCTGATGGCCGCCGCCGAGGTCCGCCGCCCCGCCGAGGCCGCGCTGGCCACCCCGGCGGGCCGCGCCGCCGAGTTCGTCAACATCACCAGCCGCGAGAACGACCTCTTTGATTTCCTGATCGAGCGTCTGGTGCCGCGGCACGCCGACCGCGCGCTTGGTCACGGCACCGGGCGCCGCTGCGCGAACTGGATCGACATCCAACTCGATCAAGCCGAAACCCTGGATGCCCTCGCCGGGCTGGGTCACCGCATCGCCGCGCCACATTTGCGCATCTGCCACTGGAGCCTTTATCTGCGCCCCGGCGTCTTTGGCCTTTATCGGGCGCTGCTGCGCGACAGATTGCCGCTGGCCACGCTGCGCGACCGTCTGCCGCTGCGGTCCAGTCGCCGCTGGTCACGTCTTTTTGCGCCCCCGCGTCGCGGGTCGATCTTGCCAAGCCGCCGCGAAGCGTGACTATTGCACCCCGGCGAAGGGAGGCCCGGATGAGTGCCTTGACCGTGGGAAACCATCATCTGACGACCTGTTGCCGCACCGCGCGCATTGCAGCGGGGGCGGCCCAAAAGGGTCGCCTGACAGGGCGCTGATCCCGTGAACACCCTGACCCGGATCGACCCGCGGACCTACGCCTTCATTGCCGTGAAGATCACCCTCGTGATCTTCGTCGAGTTTCTGGTGATCGCCATCCTGCTGTTCTACGGCGCCGGAACGATGCGCTGGGCGGGGGGCTGGGCCTTCCTGCTGCTGGCGACCGGCTCGCTGATCCCCGCGACGGTTGCGCTGATGGTGCACGAACCGGGGCTGGTCGACGCGCGCACCCGACTGGCGCCAAAGGGCCAACCACTGGCCGACCGTCTGTTCGTGCCCGCCCACACGATGATGATGCTGGTCTGGGCGGGCGTCGCCGGCATCGACTCGGTGCGCCACGAATGGTCGCATGTGCCGCTGGTGCTGCGCGCCGCCGCCGCCGCCGCGATCCCGCTGGCGACCTGGGCGGGGTATCTGACGATGCGGCAGAACCCCTACCTCGCCACCTGCGTCTATCTGCAGGAGGACCGCGCCCACCGCGTGGTGGACAGCGGCCTTTATGCCGTCGTGCGCCACCCGTTCTACGCCGTCACCATCGGCTACCAGATCTGCGCCTCGCTGGTGCTGGGAAGCTGGCTCAGCCTTGGTGTGGCGATCCTGGTGGCGGGGATGCTGGCGCTGCGCATCCGGGTCGAGGAGCGCTATCTGGTGCGCGAACTGGCGGGCTATGCCGCCTACCAGCGCAGAACACCGTGGCGGCTGGTGCCGGGGCTCTGGTAGCTCAGGCGTCGTCCTCGGCCGCGTATTTCTGCATCAGCTTGCCCTGCGCCATGAAGAAGGCGAAGAGCGCGGCCGTCAGCACGAAGGTCTTGAACGTGACCCAGGCGCCGGTGGACATGGTGCGCCAGACCACCTCATTGGCGATCGCAAGGCCGAAGAAGAACAGGGTGATGCGCTGGGTCAGGATCATCCAGCCCTCCTCGCGCATCGGCAGCACCTCTTCGATCACCAGCTTCAGGTAGGACTGCCCGCGCAGCAGACCGAAGCCGAGGATGCCGCCGAACAAGAGGTAGATGATGGTCGGCTTCATCTTGAAGAAGCGTTCATCGTTGAACCAGATCGAGAGCCCGCCGAACACGATCACCAGCACCAGCGTCGCGATCTGCATCTTCGACAGCTTGCCGGTCAGCGCCCACAACAGGCCGGTGGAGATCAGCATCAGCGGGATGAACGCCGCCGTGACGACGATGAAGGCATCATAGCCGGTGCCGCCGATGGTGAAGACCTGCCCCTTCAACCGCCCATAGACGACGAAGAAAACGACGATGGGCACCAGTTCGATGACCAGCTTCACGATGGGGTTGAGTTTCTTCTGGCTCATCCGGGGCATCCTCGATCCGTTTTCCCGTTGCTAAAGCGAATTGCGTTCATCTTGAAACAGAATTCGCCCCAAGACTCGGGCGAATTCTGATGTGCTTGCGTCAGATGGAACGCAATTCGCTGTAGAACCTGCGGGCCCCGAAGGCCAGTCGCAATTGCGGGATCACTTAGCCGACTGGCCCGGCCGACTGGCCCGCCGACTGGCCATCGGGGCGCGCGCGCAGCGGCGAAGGCCGGGGGCCCTGCCCCCCAGCCCGACCACGGGACGGGCGTTCTTCGCTGGAAATCCTCCACCGGAGGATTTCCGAACGCTCGTCACCCCCGGAGTATTTTCGCCAAGAACAAGCGGCAAGATCGGCGCGCCGTCAGCCGTCGAGCCCGACGAGGGCGCGGGCAAATTCCTCGGGATCGAAGGGGGCGAGGTCGTCGATCTGCTCGCCGACCCCGATCGCGTGGATCGGCAGGCCGAATCTGTCGGCCAGTGCGACCAGAACGCCGCCCTTGGCGGTGCCGTCGAGCTTGGTCATCACGAGGCCCGAGACATCGGCGAGCTTGCGGAACGTCTCGACCTGGCTGAGCGCGTTCTGCCCGGTGGTGGCATCGAGCACGAGAATCGTGTTGTGTGGCGCGGCGGGATCCTTCTTGCGGATCACGCGGACGATCTTGGCCAGTTCCTCCATCAGGTCGGCGCGGTTCTGCAAGCGGCCCGCAGTGTCGATCATCAGCAGGTCGGCGCCTTCGGCCTGCGCCCGCGTCATTGCGTCGAAGGCAAGGCTGGCGGGGTCGGAGCCTTCGGGCGCGGTCATCACCGGCACCCCGGCGCGCTGGCCCCAGACCTGCAACTGCTCCACCGCCGCGGCGCGGAAAGTGTCGCCCGCCGCGATGATCACCGTCTTGCCCGCGGCGCGGAACTGGCTGGCGAGCTTGCCGATGGTCGTGGTCTTGCCCGAGCCGTTGACGCCGACCACCAGCACCACCTGCGGGCGGGAAGGGTAAAGCGGCAGCGGGCGCGCCACCGGCGCCATGATCCGGGCGATCTCGGTGGCCAGCAGGCGCTTCAACTCGTCGGTGGTGACGCGGCGGCCCATCCGGCCCTCGGCGATGTTGGCCGCCACACGCAGCGCGGTATCCACCCCCATGTCGGACTGGATCAGCAGTTCTTCCAGGCTTTCGAGCATCGCATCGTCGAACACGCGGCCCCCCGCGACGGCGCCCGCAAGGCGCGCGGCGAGGCCGGGCTTCGGGGCCTCGGCGGCAGGCGCCTTGGCCGCGTCGGCAACCAGATGATCCAGCCCTTCCTCGATCTTCGAGGACGACTTGAACATCCGATCCTTGAGCTTGGTGAAGAAGGACATCGCTGATCCCGTGGTCAGAGGCCGGGCCCCGGTTTCCCCTGACCTAACCATTCCCTCGCCTAGAGGGAAGGGCCAAGCACCCCGGCAGCGCCGAGGCAGATCAGCGCCTGCCCGGACCAGTAGGCCGCCCAGACCGCGCGCGACAGGGCGCGGGGTGCGGGCGGGGGCCGCACGAAGATCTCGACCGCCAGCAGGAGGTCGGAGGCGAGGAAGAGCCCGGCGCCAAGCAGCGCGGCCCAGGCGGCGCCGGGCAGCGTCAGCGCGGCCAGCGCCATCGCGGTGATCACCGCGACATAGGCACGGACCGGGGCGCGCAGGGTGCCGGTGCGGGGGGCGAGCCAAAGCTCGGTCGAGAGGCCGAGCGCGATCACGGCGAGGGCGGGCAGCGGCGCAGGCAGCCCGTGGCCTGCGGCGAGGAACGCCCCGGCATAGGCGAGGTGGCCCGCCGCGAAGGCCGCCATGCCGAGCAGGAACGCCGCCTGCCCCGGCCGTGACAGCGCAAGATCGCCCGCCGCGCCAAGGGCCAGACCCAGCGTGACCAGCCAGGGTGCCCCCAGGGACCAGGCCGCGACAGCCAGAGCCAGGGTCGCCACCGTCTTCAGCGCCGACTTGAGGACGGAGGAACCCTGCCAGCACCAGCCCGCGCCATAGGCAACGGCAGTTGCCGCGGCCAGTGCGATCGCCGCCCCGCCGGGGATCATGACCGCCCCCGCATCACCCTCAACACCGCCATGCCGCCCGCCTCCGCCCCCGGTCCCCCATTCCCTAGACCGAAGGCGGCCCGGACGGAAGGCCGAGGCCGCCGAAGGGCTTGGAAAGCCGGGCGGAAGCGGCAATACTCCGGGTGACCCGCAATGTCAGGACCGCATCCATGAACCGGCCGATCGTGCTTTTCGCCATCGCAACATTGGTGCCCGTGCCACTCCTGCTGCTGGGGGCGGGGTTCGGCGGGCTCTGGGCCTTGCTGGCGCTGCTTTACATGACGGCCTTCACCTTCGCGCTGGATGAACTGATGGCCTACGCCGCCCCGCAGGCCCCCGAGGGGCAGGAGTTTCCGGCGGCCGACGACCTGTCGGTGATCCTCGCCGCCGTGCATTTCATCCTGCTGCTGGCGGCGGTCTACGCGCTGACGGGCTGGACCGGGATCGGCTGGTTCAGCCGTGTTGTGATGTTCTTCGCCTTCGGGCTCTATTTCGGCCAGGTCAGCAACTCGAACGCGCACGAGTTGATCCACCGCTCCAACCGGGGCCTGTTCCGGCTGGGCATGTGGGTTTACATCAGCCTGCTGTTCGGCCAGCACACCTCGGCGCACCGGCATGTGCATCACCGCTTTGTCGCGACAGAGGACGATCCCAACAGCGCCGTTGCGGGCGAAAGCTTCTACGCCTTCCTGCCGCGCGCCTGGGTTGGCGCCTTCGTCGCGGGCTACGAGATCGAGCGTGACATGCGCCGCCAGTCGGGCGCGGGCGGGGTGAACCCCTATGTGATCTACCTCGCGGGCGAGGCGGCCTTCCTGTTGGGGATCTATATCCTGTTCGGCTACGGCGGGCTGATCATCTACATCCTGCTCGCGCTCTATGCGCAGATCCAGCTGATGCTGTCGGACTATGTGCAGCACTACGGGCTGATGCGGGGCGAGATGGCGGATGGCAGGCTGGAGCCGGTGGCGGACCGCCATTCGTGGAACTCGGGGCGGTGGTTCTCGTCGGCGCTGATGCTGAACGCGCCGCGGCATTCGGCGCACCACGCGCACCCGGCCTGGCCCTATCCCGAACTGTCCCTGCCGCCGCCCGACCAGGCGCCGCATCTGCCCTACAGCCTGCCGGTGATGGCGACGATCGCGCTTTGGCCCCGGCACTGGTTCCGGCTGATGGACAAGCGTCTGGCGCCCTGGCTGCCGACCGAGCCCTGATCTGATCCGGCCGAGCCCTGATCCGGTGGTGCCACGATGCTGGTGGGGACGGCGCGGCTGTGGCAGGATGGGATGATCTGGCCCCGTCCCGCATGAAAGGCTTCGCGATGCGCCGCATGATCCTTGCGCTGACCCTCGCCGCCGCCCCTGCCTGGGCGCTGGACAAACCGATGACCGCGGCCGAGTTCGATGCCTATTCGCTGGGCAAGACCCTGTATTACGCGGTGGGCGACAAGCCTTACGGGGCAGAGACCTACCTGCCCGACCACCGCGTCGTCTGGGCCTTTCTCGGCGAGGACTGCAAGCACGGCACCTGGGTCGAGACTAGGGGGCAGATCTGCTTCAGCTATGACGGCGACAGCACCGGCCCGCAATGCTGGACCTTTTTCACAGGGACTGGCGGGCTCAAGGCGCATTTCGAGGGCGACCCGCAGTCGAGCGACCTGATCGAGGTGCACCAGAGCGCCGAACCGCTGATCTGCCCCGGCCCCAGGGTGGGTGTCTGATCCCCCCGGCTTGCAAGCGGCCGTGCCGACGCCTATGACCGGCGGCACTTCGGATGGGGCGAACGGGGTCGGCGGGCAATGCTTTTCTACCGGATCATGCTGACCCTTCTGGCGCCGGGGATCGCCTTGTGGCTGCTGGCGCGCCGCCTGCGCGGGCGCGAAACGGCGCGGGGGCTGGCCGAACGGCTGGGCGGCGGCACGGGGGCACGGCCTGCGGGGCCGCTCTTGTGGGTGCATGGCGCCTCGAACGGCGAGCTGACCTCGGTCCGCTGGATGATCGAGGCGATGGTGCAGCGCAGCCCCGACCTTGGCCTGATCGTCACCTGCAACACCGAATCCGCGCGCGCGCTGGTCGAGGGCTGGGAGATGCCCCAGGTCGCCGCGCGGATGGCGCCGCTTGACTACCGCTGGGCGCTGGCGCGCTTCATCGCGCGCTGGCGGCCGGACGCGCTTTTGATGCTCGAAAACGAGCTTTGGCCGAACCGGATCACCATGATGGAGGCGCGCAAGCGCCCCGTGCTGGTGTTTGGCGCCCGCATGTCGGAACGCAGCGCAAAGGCCTGGGAGATGGCGCCCGCGCTGTGCGCGGCGATGTTCAGCGCGCTCGCCTTCGTCTCGGCGCAGGACGAGGTGTCGCGCACGCGGTTGCGCGGGCTGGGCGTTCGGCCCGGACGACTGGGGCCGGTGACCAGCCTCAAGGCGCGCGGTCCGGCACCGGGTGCCGCCGCCGCGCCGCTGCCCGAGCCGCTGCGCCATGCCTTCAACCCCACCACCACGCTGCTGGCGGCCTCGACCCATCCGGGCGAGGAACGCGCGGTGCTGGAGGGTTTCGCGCAGGGGCGCGCCGCCGGGCATGTCGCGCGCCTGATCCTGGCCCCGCGCCACCCGCGCCGCCGGGCCGAGATCGAGGCGCTGATCCGCGCCGCGGGGCTTGACTTCGCCACCCGGTCGACCGGGGCCGAGCCGGGCAATGTGCCGGTCTACCTGGCCGACACGATGGGCGAGATGGACCTGTGGTATCGCCTGGCCGGCGTCACCTTCGTCGGTGGCTCGCTGGTGCCGGGCGGCGGCCATACCCCCTACGAGCCCGCCCGCTTCGGCTCGGCCATTCTGCACGGGCCCTATGTGGCCAATTTCGTCGCCGTCTACCGCGCGCTGGATCGGGTCGGGGGGGCGCGGAAGGTGGCCGACGCGGGTGGGATCGCCACCGCGCTGGCCGAGCTGTCGGACGCCGCGCGGCGCGCGCGCATGGCCTCGGCCGCGCACGAGGCCCTGGAGGGCGCCCCGGGCGGCGGCGAGGATGCGCTGTTCGCCGCACTCGCCAAGGCGCTGGACCGACCCGCGCTGCGGGCTTGACCGCGGGCGACCGACCGGCAACCCTGCGGCAAAAGGAGCCTCCGCCATGACCCCGCTGTTCAATCGCGACGAGCTTGCCGCCGCTGCCACCCTCGTGCACCGCCACATGGCGCCGACGCCGCAATATGCCTGGCCGCTGCTGCAGGCGCGCACCGGCGCGAAGGTCTGGGTCAAGCATGAAAACCACGGGCCGACCGGCGCCTTCAAGGTGCGCGGGGCGTTCACCTTCATCGACTGGCTGCGCCGCACCCAGCCCGATTGCCCCGGCATCATCACCGCCACGCGCGGCAACCACGGCCAGGGCCAGGCGCTGGCCGCCACCGCCGCAGGCTTGCGCGCCGCGGTCTATGTGCCGAAAGGCAACTCGGCCGAAAAGAACGCCGCGATGCGGGCCTTCGGCGCCGAACTGGTGGAATTCGGCGAGGATTTCGACACCGCACGGGTCGAGGCGATGCGGGTTTCGGCGGCCGAGGGGTTGTTCCCGGTGCCGCCGTTCCACCCCGAACTGGTGCGCGGCGTCGCCACCTACGCCTACGAACTGTTCACCGCCAGACCCGATCTCGACACCGTCTATGTGCCGATCGGCTGCGGGTCCGGCATCTGCGGCGTGATCACGGCGCGCGACGCGCTGGGGCTGAAGACGAAGGTCGTCGGCGTCGTCAGCGACGCCGCGCAAACCGCCAAGCTGTCGGTCGAAGCCGGGCGGATGGTCGAAACCGAAACCGCCCGCACCTTCGCCGACGGCATGGCGGTGCGGGTGCCGGTGCAGGCCGCCTATGACATCTATTCCAAGGGCGCCGAGCGCATCGTGAGCGTTTCCGACGACGCGGTGGCCGAGGCGATCCGGGTTTACTACACCGACACCCACAACCTGGCCGAGGGCGCGGGCGCCGCGCCGCTCGCCGCGCTGATGCAGGAACGCGAACGGATGCAGGGCCGCGAGGTCGGCGTCATCCTCTGCGGCGGTAACATCGACAGCGGCTGGATGGCCACGATCCTGCAAGGCGGCACGCCCCGCGTCTGAGCGGCAAGCGTCGATCACCCTTGACTTGTCGGCCGAAGGCGCCCATGTGACCCCCACGTCAGAACCGTGGCCGCGTGAGCCACCGGGCATTCGTGCCCCCGTTCCGGCCGAAAAATCCAACCGGTTCCCCCTTCACGCAAGGAGCCGCGGCCAGGGCACATCGCCCGTCAGAGCCGCCCCTTGTCGATCGCCCGCGGGTTTCCCGCCGGGCCAATACGCCTTGAAAGGCACACAGCTTGACTCAATTCGCAGCCCTCGGGCTCAACGACCACCTGCTCAAGATGCTTGAAAAGCAGGAATTCACCACGCCGACGCCGATCCAGGCCGAAGCGATCCCCTATATCATGGCGGGCCGCGACCTGATGGGCCTGGCCCAGACCGGCACCGGCAAGACGGCGGCCTTCGGGCTGCCGCTGATCCACCGCATCATGGCGATCGGCAAGGCCCCGGCCCCGGCGACCACCCGCGCGCTGATCCTGGCGCCGACGCGCGAACTGGTGTCGCAGATCGCCGACACGCTGGCCGACTTTGCCCGCCACACCCATATCAAGGTCGTCACCGTCGTCGGCGGCGCTTCGCTGAACAAGCAGGCGGACAAGCTGGCCAAGGGCTGCGACATCCTCGTTGCCACCCCGGGCCGCCTGATCGACCTGCTGGAACGCCAGTCGGTGACGCTGTCGCAGACCACCTATCTGGTGCTCGACGAGGCCGACCACATGCTCGACATGGGCTTCATCCATGCGCTGCGGAAGATCGCGCGCCATCTGACCTCGGCGCGTCAGACGATGCTCTTTTCGGCCACGATGCCGAAGCAGATCGAGGAACTGGCAGGCACCTACCTGACCAACCCGATCCGCGTGCAGGTCTCGACTCCCGGCAAGGTGGCCGACAAGGTCGCCCATTCGGTGCATTTCATCAGCCAGGGCGACAAGGCCACGCTGCTGCGTGAATACCTCTCGAAGCACCCGGACGAAATGGCGCTGGTGTTCGGGCGCACCAAGCACGGCTCGGAAAAACTGATGAAGCTGCTGGTCAGCTGGGGCTTCGACGCCGGCTCGATCCACGGCAACAAAAGCCAGGGCCAGCGCGAGCGCACACTCGCCGCGTTCCGCGCGGGCGAGTTGAAGGTGCTGGTCGCGACCGATGTCGCCGCCCGCGGGATCGACATTCCCGGCGTGCGCCACGTCTACAACTTCGACCTGCCGAACGTGCCGGAAAACTACATCCACCGCATCGGGCGCACCGCGCGCGCGGGCGCCGAAGGCCGTGCCGTGGCGTTCTGTGCCCCGGCCGAGATGGGCGAATTCCGCGACATCGAGAAGATCCTGAAGGAACCGATCGAGGTCATCGGCGGCACCGCGCACCTGGGCGAGGGCCCGGCGCCGCGCCAGCCGCAGCGTGGCCGCGGCGCAGCCCCCGGCGGCCCGAAGCCTGCCGCCAAGTTCGGCGGCAAGCCGGTCGGCAAGCCCGGCGTGCGCCACAGCAGCCGCCCGGCAGCGTCGGGGGGCCGTCCCCGGCGCGAGGCGCGCACGGCCTGATATCGGCCGCAAACCAAACCGCTGACGCCCGAAAGGGCGTCAGCCCGCCTCTTCCTCCAGCGCCAGCTTCATCTCCAGCAGCACCTGCTGGATCGCCAGCGTCTCGGTCAACAGCCGTTTGGCCTCGTTGATCGAGATCCTGCCGTCCCCGATGGCCTGATTGTATTCGGCCATCAGCATCGCGAAGCGTTGCGACAGCTTCACCACATCGGAATTCACGCCGCCCTTGCGGTCGTTGGAATGCTCGCGGGAATAGGACAGCGTGATCCCCTTCAGGTCGGCCAACGCGGCCGTCACATGCGGAAACCGCGCGGCTTCCTCCAGCGCGGCCACCACGTCGATCGGCATGAACCGATCCGAATGCTCGGCGCTGTCGGAATAATACCGGCCCAGCGTCGCCTTCGACTTGCCGGTCAGGGTGCAGGCGGCCTCGAAGCCGACATCCTTCACCAACGCCTCGGAATGCTTCTTCAGATACCCCGCAACCGACATTCCGCCCTCACCCGTCCCTTCGCCCGCTCACTGGGGAATTCACTCAGCTTTTTCCCATTAATCGGGTGTCAGGAGTTTGTCATTTACAAAACGGTTCCGGGCAACCGGAGCAGGTGCGAGTGCCGGGTGTCCCGACCCGGAGTCAGTGGGCCCGTCGCAGTTCCGCCGGTCGGGAGGGGTGGGGTCGGCTCGTCCGGCTGCCCTGCCACGGGCCTGTGTTGCGTAAGTGGTGCCGGCAGGGTCCGGCCTTCCCCAGGCTTGCGCCTGGTCGGGCCCTGCCGAAGTTTCCCGGCCCTGCGCGCCGCCATCTTGCGGCGCGCAGGCGGGATCGGTTACCAGCGGGCATGGCCAAGCTTTACTTCAACTACTCAACGATGAACGCGGGCAAGTCGACGCTGCTGTTGCAGGCGTCGCACAATTACCGCGAACACGGCATGGCGACCTATCTTGTCACCGCGCGGCACGATCATCGCGCGGGCGAAGGGCGCATCGCCTCGCGCATCGGGATCGGCGACCCCGCCGACACCTTCGAACCGGGCGAAGACCTGTTCGCCAAGATCGCCGCCCGGCTGGCGCAGGGCCCCGTCGCCTGCATCTTCTTCGACGAGGCGCAGTTTCTGTCGCCCGCGCAGGTCTGGCAACTGGCGCGCGCGGTCGATGATCTTGGCGTGCCGGTGATGTGCTATGGGCTACGGGTGGATTTCCGCGGCGAGCTGTTCCCCGGCTCGGCCGCGCTGCTCGCCCTCGCCGACGAGATGCGCGAGGTCCGCACGATCTGCCATTGCGGCAAGAAGGCCACGATGGTGGTGCGCAAGGGGCCGGACGGCGCCGTGCTGAAGGACGGCGCGCAGGTGCAGATCGGCGGCAATGAAACCTACGTCTCGCTCTGCCGCCGCCACTGGCGCGAGGCGGTGGGCGACCGCGCGGCCGACTGATCCCTTTCGCCTTGGTCCAAGTATCCCGGGGTCCGGGGCAGCGCCCCGGGGCCTGTCAAGGTCTCAAACCGCATTGGGCAGCGCCCGCCCCTCGTCGAAGGCGATCAGGTTGTCCATCGCCATCATCCCCATCGCGCAGCGCACCTCCAGCGCCGCGGTGCCCAGATGCGGAAGCAGCACCACGTTTTCCAGCGCGATCAGCGCGGCGGGCAGCTTCGGCTCGAACTCGTAGACATCAAGGCCCGCGCCCGCGATGCGCCCTTCGGTCAGGGCGGCGATCAGCGCGGCCTCCTCCACCACGTCGCCGCGGGCGATGTTGATCAGGTGGCCGGTCGGTTTCATCGCAGCCAGCGCGGCGGCGTCGATCAGGTGGCGGGTGCCCGCGCCACCCGGCACGGCGATCACCACAACATCGGCTTCGGCCATCACTTCATGCAGCGTTGGCCGTTGCGTCACGGGAACGCCCGCCTCGGCCACGGGCGAGCGGTTGAAGACCACCACCCGCATCCCGAAACCCAGATGCGCCCGCCGGGCGATGGCCTTGCCGATCCGCCCCAGGCCGACGATGCCGAGGGTCTTGCCGGTCAGGTGCATCCCCAGCATCTGCGTCGGGTGCCAACCCTCCCACCGCCCGGCACGTACCAGCCGTTCGCCCTCGCCCGCCCGCCGCGCGCTCATCAGCATCAGCGTGAGGGCGATGTCGGCGGTGGCGTCGGTGACGGCACCGGGGGTATTGCTGACGGCCACCCCGGCGGCGCGGGCGGCGGCCACGTCGATGTGGTTGTAGCCGACGCCGAAGTTGGCCAGCATGCAGCAGCGCGGCGCGGGCGCGGCGGCGAAGGCGGCGGCGTCGAACATGTCGCCCAGCGTCGGCAGCACCAGGTCATACCCCGCGAGCGCCGCCGCAATCTCGGCGCGCGACAGTGGCCGCGTGTCGTCGCGCAACGTCACATGAAACCGCGCACGGGCGGCGGCGAGCACCGGGTCGGGCAGGCGGCGGGTGATCAGCAGCCTCCGCATCAGAACATCCGCCCGCCCAGCGGCACCTCGTGGCTGGGGCCGATCAGCACCACCTCGCCCTCGGCATCGGGCAAGCCCAGCACCAGAACCTCGCTCATCACCTTGCCGATCTGACGGGGGGGAAAGTTCACCACCGCCAGCACCTGCCGTCCCACCAGCGTCTCGGGCGTGTAGTGCGTCGTGACCTGCGCCGAGCTGCGCTTTTCGCCGATCTCGCCGCCGAAATCGACCCAGAGCTTGAAGGCCGGCTTGCGCGCCTCGGGGAAGGGTTCGGCGCGGGTGATGCGGCCGACGCGGATGTCGACCTTCTGGAAATCGTCGTAGCTGATCACTTGCCCAGCTCCCGCCCGCGTTCCGCCGCGGCATGCACGGCGCGGCGCAGCAGCGCCGGGAAGCCGGTCTCGGGGTCCATCAGCACCTTCAGCGCCGCCGCCGTCGTTCCGCCGGGCGAGGTCACGTTGATGCGCAGTTGGCCTGGGTCTTCGTCGGCCAGCATCGCCAGATGCCCGGCGCCCGCCACCGTCGCCTTGGCCAGCTGCATCGCCAGCGCGGGCGGCAGCCCCTCGGCCACGCCCGCCGCCGCCAGTGTTTCGATCAGGTGGAACACATAGGCGGGGCCCGAGCCGGACACCGCCGTCACCGCATCCATCTGGTGCTCGCCCGCCAGCCGCACCGTCTGGCCCACGGCCGACAGCAGCGCCTCGGCCAGCGCCAGATCGGCCTCGGTCGCCTGCGCGTTGCCAGTGATCGCGGTGATGCCGCGCGCCACGGCGGCGGGGGTGTTCGGCATCGCGCGGATCACCGGCGTGGCGGCGCCCAGCACGCGCTCGTAAAACGCGATCGGCGTGCCCGCGGCGATCGAGATGAACAGGGTGGCGCCGTTGCCCAGCGGCGTGAGGCGCGGCAGCGCCTCGGCCATCATCTGCGGCTTGACCGCCACCAGCACGATGGCCGGATTTGGCGGCAGGTCGGTGTTCAGGTGCAAGCCCTGCGCCACCAGCCCCTGCACCCAGTCCGATGGATGCGGATCGAGGACCCAGACGGCGGCGGGCGAAAGCCCCTGCCCCAGCCAGCCCTGCAACAGCGCCGTCCCCATCTTGCCGCAGCCCAGAAGCACCAGCCCGCGGCGGCCCACCGTATCCAACGTCATGCAATCCCCCGGTTTTTGTCCGGGGAAAGCCTAGGCGCGCCCGTAGGCCTCTGCAATGGCGACCTGCATCGCCTGCGCGGGGGTCTGATCGGACCAAGCCACCAGTTGAAACGCCGGGTAGAAACGTTCCGCCGTCATCACCGCCGTGGTGATCAGCCGGTCGATCTGTTCGGGCCCGGCGATCTGGCCGCCCGCCAGCACGAGGCCGTAGCGCCAGACCATCAGTTTCTGCTCGACCCAATAGGTGAAGGCGCCGGCCCAGCACAGGTCGTTGGTGCGGTTCAGCGTCTCGTAAAGCTCGGCCATGCGGCCCGCAGGCGGCTCCATCTCGAAGGTGCAGATCAGCCGCAGGGTTTCGTCCTGCGTCGACCAGGCCAGCGTGATCGAGTAGGTCCGCCACAGCCCCTCGACAGCCATCGCGATCTGGTCCTCGGCGATGCGGTCGAAATCCCAAGCGTGGTGTTCCGCCAGCGTCTCGACGATGTCGATGGGGTGCAACTCGTCGGTGTGGAGGAAGTCTTCTGCGATCGACATGCCCGGCCTCTCCAATTTAGCCCCCGGTGGACCGAGACCCACCAGAGACGGGGTGCCTTACCAAGGATCGGCATAGTTGCCTGCGATCCTTACTAGATATGGTGTGCGCAAAGAGGAAGCCTGTAAAGCAGTTTCTTGCCAAATGAACTGTGGACAAGAGTCTGTGTAGCTCGCCACCAGAATCTGCACAGTTTGACATCAGAACCTGCAGCAGACGTGTTTTCGGGTTTGGCGCGGTTGGAGGGGCGACTCACGCGCTGGTTGGGGAGGCATCCCGTCGTGCGGACTGGCGTCTGACGGGGCCACGACACAGCCTCGGAGCAGGTCGTTAACCGGTCATGAAAAGCCCAGTTGAAGGGTGGGTTTCACCTCGGGAAAACACCGCTGCGTTGATCATGTCGTCACCGTGAACGCGCCATTCATCGAGACCGGGATAATAATCCCCAAGCCAGCGGCGCCCATGTTGAACTGACACGTCAGGCTAGTGTTCTGAGTCTGACGCTTGCTACCTGTTTCCTCTGACTTCATCGAGTTTGTTCAGCGCGCGTCGTTCACGGGTGAGGATGTCTTCGGCTGTTTTGGTCCAAGTGAACGGCTTTGGTTTTGTGTTGTGCTGCCCGAGGTAGTCG